>NZ_JAMOKT010000119.1:0-8245 GCF_023656795.1 Parabacteroides caeci | reverse complement strand
TCGGTTGCAGCAAGGACGACGACGAACCGGGAGGAAAAGGGGCGATGTATGAGGTAACGATCGAGCAGTCGGGAGATTTCCGCAGCTTCATTAAGTCGGTCGTGGTAGTCGCCAACGGTACGCGGTTGAAAGACGGGGCGACGGGGGAAAGCCTCGCAAGCCCGTTGATTCTAAGCGATGAAGAACTGGCCGTCGAAAAGGTGACGTTAACCACGACGGGAAAGGCGATCGAGTTCGCCGTTTCCGGTAGTGTCGTGGACGGGGAGGACGGTGTCGTGAACGAGCCGATGCAGTGGGTTGTGACCGTTTACAAGAACGGAAAGGAGATCGAGAAAAAGAGCCTTTCTTTCCGGGACGGGAAGGAGATCGGTATGGATGATCTTAATCTGTATTATAATTGACGTGACGACCTGAATGTCCCCCGGATGAATGTTCGGGGGATTTTTTTTCTTTTGGGCGTTCCCGTGGGACGGTCGGGCTTTACGTTTCAAGTCCTCGCCTAAAGGCTGTGGGCTTTACTCTGCAATCCCTAACGCATGGCTGAAAACTCCTCTTGCCGGTGGTGTTCTTCTTCATACAGCCTCATGCGTTCTTGTAATGCTTCTTTTAAATTGTCGCTTTTTTTCAGTCCGAGTTTGGCACGTATGTTCGCTCGTTGGCTGGTTATGTTTCCGCTACTCCGATGTAATAATTCGCATATTTGGCTGACGGTCTTGTCTTGCAGTATTAAACGGCAGATGTTTAATTCGGACGGGGATAAATTGGGATATATTCTCCTGATTGTATCAAGTTTACTTTTTTCCTTTTTCTGGTATGCGGCAAGGGCTGTAAAAAGATTTTCTTTGGATTGTTCCCCTATTATGTTTAACAGGGAGCTTGTCTTTTCTTCCGGGTTATTCTCGCTTAACAACTCGGCGAACGCGAATAGTTCTTCCTTTTTCATTTGGAGACGTTTCAAAAGCATTTCCTCTTCCTCTTTTAGCAAGTTGCTACTTTTTAGCAAGCTGCTGATATTACTGTGTAAGGATCTTCCTAATAAGGGGATCATGGTGTATATGATGATGATCAAAGGCAGATAACTGTATAGGAACGGTTCGTCGGTGATAAGTGTGCAGATTGTATAGGAAGCTATGGTAAGGGAGGACAATAGGATGGAGATATTACTCATATAGGCACAGATGGAAAGCATGGTAAATAAGAGAGAGATAGTAATGTTACTCATTATCAATGCTCTTTGATAACTATATTCATATCCGCTACATATTGAGCAATAAATTATTTCGATAAAAATCTCGATATGTATGGCTATCAGTATAATGGAAAAGGTCGTGGTCAGATTTACTCTCTTTTTAAAATAAGCGAGAGTGCACATAATGATAAACAGGAATAATACGCTGTTAATATAATAAAACTGTTCATTGGGAAATGGAACTGAATATATGTATATGGGTGCGCATAAGACCAGCATGAGCAGGGATAGATGAAAGACTCGTTTTTGTTGATACGTTATTATCATTTCTCTTTCTTTTTTGTCGTAAGTTTGAGTTTTTATTGAACTTAGAAAAGAGGCGGCTTTTGTGCTGAATATCATGTATTTTATTGTTTTAAGTGTTATTAAGTATGATGTTTCTTGCAAAGATAACTGTTTTTTTGTATGTTTAAGTACTTTTCTTTATGATGTTAAGTATTTTTAATTGTTGTGTAAGCATGATTGGCTGCTGTGGTAAGTGTTGTAGTTGTTGTGTGGTTGTCTTTTTAAGTATTTATAAGTTTAAAATGTTTGTTTTTTGCTTTGGAAGCTGGTTTATAAGTGTGTATTTTGCGGTCGAAATTCAAGGGGGTGTAAAAGCCTGGGTTTGGATTGTCATATTAACAAATGATTAAATGACGAAAAGAGGTTTTTATATTATTAAATGTGTATTGTTCGTGCTCGTGTTGAGTATAAGCGGAGAAATATCCGCTCAGGAGAAGCGTGATTCGGTAAGGATCTATTTTCATCAAGGAAAGGTAAATATAGATACATGTTTACTTGACAATGGGAACGAGATGGAGCGGTTTGCTAAAATCTGTTCCGCATTGAACGACTCCGTCCGTCTTATCAGGAAAATTCAAATAATAGGAGGAGCTTCCCCGGAAGGAGGGGGGCTGTTGAATGGAAGGCTGTCTGAAAAACGAGCAGAGGTTTTGTGGCGGTATATATCACCTTATATAAAGATTCCGGTATTGGAGAGGGATTTTCATTTTTCGGGAAGCGACTGGAACGGACTTATAACGATGGTGAGAGCGGATGTGAATGTTCCGGAGAGGGAGGATGTCCTTCGTTTGTTGGAGAAGATCGTCCGTTTGGAAAACCAGGACAGCCCTTATTGGGGGGGAGAACTGAAAAGACTGAAAGGGGGGAGGCCATACTCATATTTGTATAAATTCCATTTTCCGAAACTTCGTTCGTCGATGGTGAAAATATGCTATGATAGTGATCCGATAAATCCCGTCAGAGATACGGTATATATACATACACGTGATACGTTGTGCATCCGTGATACCGTTACCGTCATAGCTCCGGTAAAGAAACGGCCGTTTTGCATGGCGGTGAAAACAAACTTGCTTTATGACGCTGTTTTGATACCTGACATCGGGGTTGAGTTCTGTTTGGGGAAGAACTGGTCTGTGGCCGGGAATTGGATGTATGCCTGGTGGAAAAGTGATCGGAAGCATAATTATTGGCGTATCTATGGGGGAGATGTGGAGTTGCGCCGCTGGTTCGGTCGGAGAGCGGTGGAAAAACCGTTTTCCGGGCATCATGTCGGATTGTACGGGCAGATCGTCACCTATGATTTCGAATTGGGTGGGAAAGGTTACTTGGGGGATAAATGGAGTTACGGGGGAGGCGTGGCTTACGGCTACTCGTTACCTGTGGGACATCGGTTCAATGTGGATTTCACGTTGGGAATCGGCTACCTTGGAGGATCGTACAAGGAGTACATCCCTTTGGACGGTCACTATGTATGGCAGACCACTAAAAACCGCCGCTGGTTCGGCCCGACCAAGGCGGGTATCTCTTTGGTGTGGTTGATCGGGCGGGGGAATTATAGCCGGAAGAAAGGAGGCAGGCAGTGATACGGATACGCTTTAGTCTGGTGTTCATATTTTTATGGATAGGACTGACGGCTTGTGAGCATAAGGATTTATGTTACGATCATCCGCACTTTGCCACGGTGCGGGTAATATTCGACTGGACCAAGATTTCCAATCATGACAAGCCTGAAGGCATGAGGGTCGTATTTTATCCGACCGACGATGAAAGCAACACGTGGATATTTGATTTCCCCGGAGGAGAGGATGGGGAAGTGGAGCTCCCCGAGAATGATTACCGGGTAATTTGCTTCAACTACGATACCGACGGGATGGTTTGGAAAGAAAACGGCAGTTACACGCTTTTTACTGCCGATACGCGTGATGTTCGGTCGCCGGATAACCGGACAATGGCTGTCACCCCACCCTGGCTGTGTGGCGACCATATAGACAGAGTTATCCTCAAGGACATTCCGGGAGGAAGCGCGGAGATAGTACGGCTAACTCCCGTAAACATGGTATGTCACTACACGTATGAGGTGAACGGTCTTCGGGGACTGGATAGGGTGGCGGATTTGCGGGCTGCTCTTTCCGGCATGTCCGGCTCGCTTAACATGTCCGGCGACAGTTTGCCCGCCGGTCTTTCGGAGAGCCTGCTCTTTGATGGAATGGTTTCACGGAATCAGATTATAGGCGGATTCTATACGTTTGGACATTCCGCACTTGAAGGAGAGCCCAATGTTTTCCGGCTGTATCTCAAGAACCGTTCCGGCAGCATGTCTGTATTGGAACAGGACGTGAGCGACCAAGTGCATGATGTCCCGGTAGCGGGGCATGTCGGTGATGTGCATCTGGTGTTGAATTTTGATTATGAGGTACCATCCGAGCCGGGAAGTGACGGTGCGGGATTTGATGTGGACGTTGATGATTGGGATGATGTGAATATGGATATAGTGTTGTAATACGAGTTTGTTAATTATATGTATCAATTTAAATTGTTTTTATTTATGAAAAAAAGTACAGTAATGCTTTGGGCAATCTTTGGAGCTCTACTCATGGGTTGCTCAGACGAGGAGATTGCGAATGTGGAAACCTCCTCACGGAATGCGATTGGTTTTAACGTGTTAAGTAATGCGGCGGAAACGAGGGCTACCCCTACTACCAACACCAACTTGAAGAACACCGATTTCGACGTGTTCGCTTTTACGGCGGATGGTACTGCCTTCATGGGAAAGGTCGACACGGATTTTGAACATGACGGAGTGAAGATCGTGTACAAAGATGGTAAGTGGGATTATGACGATGCGAACGACCTTCGTTATTGGCCTACCGAGGCTTTGGACTTTTACGCGTTCAATCCCGGAACGGTTAGTGAAGACATGATGGTGTTTTATAGTTGGGAAGCCACCAAGGATGTCCAAAAGATAAGTTATACCTGCATGGATGAGTATGGAAGCGGTACTACTCATGCAAACTACGACGTGATGTATGCCATGGCCAAAGGCCAGACAAAAGACATGAACAACGGAATAGTGAAATTTAATTTCAAACATATTCTGTCACAGGTCGTATTCAAAGCAAAGACCCAATACGATAACATGCAGGTGGACATCGACGTGATCAAGATTCATAATTTCAAATTTGCCGGCGCCTTCACATTGCCTGCGGCAGCCGATGGAACGGGAAGTTGGAGTTCGTCTGATTTAGCATTTCCACACGCATTTACCGTAGTGAAAAACGCAAACATCACGGTCAATAGCAATACCGAAGCTACCGATATTACCACAAATACTCCTATGCTGAATATACCACAGGAGCTGACTGCTTGGAAAGTTTCCGAAACAGCCACCAAAAGCAAGTTGGAGGCCGATAATGCGAAGCAATGTTATCTGGAGATCGCCTGCAAAATCCGGCAGTCCGGAGCTTATCTGTTGGGTTCAGCAAGCGAATACAAAACAATTTATGTTCCGTTCGGAGATACATGGGAACAGGGCAAGCGCTATATCTACACGTTGATTTTCGGTGGTGGTTATGATGATCAGGGAGAGGCTGTGTTGAATCCGATCCAGTTTAATGCAGAGACAACAGAATGGGTTGATGCAAATAGCAACGTAAACGTTAAACCTTAAACAAAAAGTTTATCAATATCGTACCCGTTGGCAGGTTAAACATACGCAAGATTAATCCCGCCAACGGGTTCTTTATAGGGAATCGCATTTTCAATATACTTTTTGATGTGTAGGGGTGCTTTTTGCGTACCTTTTTCCTGGAGAATTTCTTTTGTGGAGTGTTTGCCCTGTATATTCCCGATACGCTGTTATAGCAGGGAACTGTTTTTATCCAAGTAGTCAGATATAGCCTCTTGCAATACCGATTTTAGCGAATCGCCTTTGCGGATCGCGATCAGCTTTAAGTTCTGGTGATAGGTTTCGTCCATGACAAAATTACAATGCACGGTTTTCGCTTTCTTCGGCTTTTGAGCCTCTTTTTGCCCGGCCGTGGATTGGATCAGGCTGTCTAATCCCCCGGTCAGCCCGGCCGACATACTGTTTTTTAAATCGTTCTTCTTTGCCATATGGTTACTTTATTTCTGTTAGCAGTTCGTTACATACCTTTTCGTAGTCCTCTGCCCCGGCAGATTTGGGGGCATAGTGAAAAATATCCTGCCCTTGTGTCGGGGCTTCGGCCAGCGTAATGGCGTTGCGTATATGGGTGCTGAACACTTTGCCCTGGAATGTTTCCTGTACCAGTTCCGAAACGCTCTTGTTCAGGTTCTTTCTTCCGTCGTACTGGGTTATCAGAACCCCGGCTATCGAAAGATCCGAGTTCAAACGTTGCTGCACCTTGTGGACGACCTGCATAAGTTTGGCCATTCCACGCATTGCCAGGAATTGAGCCTGAACCGGGATAATCAACCGATCCGAGGCCGTCAGTGCGTTAAGCGTGAGCAGCGACAGCGAGGGGGGACAGTCGATCAGGATATAATCGAATTTCTCCTTTTGGCCTTTGATAAGGTGGGCTAAGATAAGCTCCCGTCCGGCCTCGTTGATTAACTCCGTTTCAACGGCCGAGAGATCCAGGCAGGAGGGAACGACGCTAAGGCCGTCCTTATGCTCGTAGATCGGCAGGTCGTATTCGCCTTTCATCGCACCGTAGATCGTTTGGGGAAGCTCCGCAGAGAAGCCCAGCGATTCGGTCAGGTTGGCCTGCCCGTCAAGGTCGATCAAAAGAACCTTGTACCCTTTTTGACGTAACGCACCGCCCAGGTTGATCGTGGTTGTGGTCTTTCCTACTCCCCCCTTGTGATTCAATACGGAGATTACTTTTGCTTTGCTCATAAATTCAGTTTTTTAAATGGTTGTCATGTCCGCAAATATAGTCAAAATACTAATATACTAAAAGACTAAAAGTAGTATTTTCGTTTTTTGCGTGTTTTTTGTACCGATCGGGGAAGCGTACCGAAATAAATCCTGTTTCCGTCTTTCGGTACGTTTTGTTTCTGTACCGGAATTAATCAAAGATTAGAATAACCATAAATGTTTTTATACGTTAATCATACGTATGTATATATGTATATATTTGTTTTGAGTATCTTTGTGTGCTATGAATAAAAAATAAAAGACATGAGCACTTATTCGTATAAAAATCCGAAGTTTATAAATTCCCCTAAAGGGGTGGTTGAAGTTGTAGAAGTGATTTATGACGGCAAAGATGATCCGGCCTATTCACTGGCTATTATTAAATGGGAAAATACCTATAAATTAGGTATTCGTTGGAACATCGCTTATAGTGAATGGGACGATTACCGCAAACAGAACGGGCAAGATGAATGTATAGGTAATCCACAGTCGAGAGGTATTCCCACCTGGTTTGTTTTGCCCGATGATATGATGTTTAGTGAGAAGTTCAGCGGTGCGATGCAGAGGCTTGATGAATTAAGAAAAGGTAAATAAGTAATGGAACAGGGAGAAATCATATTATACCAGCCGGATGAAGCGGTCAGGTTGGAAGTGAGGCTGGAAGATGAAACCGTTTGGCTGACACAGGCGCAAATTGTGGATCTTTTTCAATCCAGCAAAGCAAATATAAGCGAGCATATAAAAAACATATATGATCAGAAAGAATTAGAGGAAAGTTCAACTGTTCGGGATTTCCGAACAGTTCGACAGGAAGGCAAACGGCAAGTGATGCGCAATCTGACTTATTACAATTTGGATGCGATCATATCCATTGGGTTTCGTGTCAATAGTAAAAGAGGTATTTTATTTAGGCAATGGGCGAATAAGGTTTTAAAGGACTATCTTTTAAAAGGGTATTCCATTAATAAACGTTTGTCAGAACTTGAAAGGACTGTCGCTCAACATACCGAGAAGATAGATTTTTTTGTGCGTACTGCCTTGCCCCCGGTCGAAGGCATTTTTTATAACGGCCAGATTTTCGATGCGTACAAGTTCGCTACCGATCTGGTAAAGTCGGCCAGGCGTTCGATCGTGCTTATCGACAACTATGTGGACGAAACGGTCTTGCTCATGTTGAGTAAACGCAGCGTCGGTGTCTCGGCCACCATTTACACCCAGCGTATCACGCAGCAACTCCAACTTGATCTTGACAGGCATAACAGCCAGTACACACCTATCGACATCAGGACGTACCGGGACAGTCACGACCGTTTCCTGATCGTTGATGAAACGGACGTGTACCATATCGGAGCCTCGTTAAAGGATCTGGGGAAAAAGATGTTCGCTTTCTCAAAGCTGGATATTCCGGCGGCTGTGATTACTGACCTGTTATAATATCCTTTGTCTTATGAATGGGCTGTCGCAAAAGAAAAACCCGTTCTTGATGAACGGGTATATCCTTGACTTGGTTACGTGTTTTGAAAACAGAGGCTTTACCAAGCATTACAATGCAAAGATAGTAATTATAGGTTAATTAGCGAATTTCTTTTTTGGATAGATCCGGAAATAATGCCGTCCTTGAAAGAGGTGGATAAGGTGATTAAAACAATAGATAAGGAAGAACAAAAGCAAAAGGGATGAATGTGGTTATTTATTCACGTGTAAGCTCGCAGTCGGCCAGGCAATCGACCGAACGGCAGGTTGTCGATCTGGAGAGGTTCGCAGCCGGACGGGGGTACGAGGTGACGGCGGTCTTTGAGGAAAAGATAAGCGGA
>NZ_JAMOKT010000118.1:0-8475 GCF_023656795.1 Parabacteroides caeci | reverse complement strand
AAGCTATATCGTTATTAGTTAATAATGAATTTGATACAATACAAAGTTAACTAAAATGGTATAGCTTTTGTAGTGCTATCTCGTGCTATCCGTCTTTTCCGATTTTAAACATAGGAACTATATCTTCTGCTTCCTGAACAGGCGTATATTTCGCATATTGGGCAGAATCTACTTCTACAAATAAAGGTGATATTTTGCCAGTTTTACACCCTCGACGGTTATAAGTAAAAAACGCCATTCCTTCATTGCAAAAGCCATTTGCAAGCTCATCGAAAAAATTGAATGTTGGTCTTTTGGTCAGATAAGTAGTAGGTCCCGTACCAGAAATACAAAATATAATTGTTTTTACTTCATTCTCTGGCAGGCAGAGTCGAGCTTCAATTATTTCTCCGTCATTTAACGGGATTGTCTTGATTTCCGGAATAAATGCAAAAGTGCTGCTGCTTAGCAAAAATAGGAATAGGCTGATAATAACTTGTTTCATACGTATATTTTATTTGTTTGAATCTTCCAATTGTTTATAGAGATCTTTTAGTTCATGAAGAGCTTTCTGATAATTTCGGTTTAGGGAACGTCTTACTATCAAAAGGTAAATGATAAGTCCGAGCGGAATAATAATGACAGTCAAAATGCCGGGAGTAACATTTGCCGTTATTTGATAAAAAACATAGAAACCTATTGAAAACAGAAAAGAACATGTATATATGACCAAATTATATTTGGTGTTAAATCTTATCTTGTTCTCAAATTCCTTTATTCGATATTCCAGCCATTCTTTTACAGGCTTGCTATTAGTATATTTCCGCATTTTGTAAGCAGAGTGTTCCCAAAGCAGATAAGAAACAGATAATATAACTAAAGCACTGACATCTAAGAGCATTCCTTCCATACTCTGCTTTCTTAAAAACAATGTTGCGATGAGATATACAATCACAGTGATGATGACGAGTCGAAGAATAGTTCCGGGATATATTGC
Source organism: Parabacteroides caeci (assembly GCF_023656795.1). NCBI lineage: Bacteria > Pseudomonadati > Bacteroidota > Bacteroidia > Bacteroidales > Tannerellaceae > Parabacteroides > Parabacteroides caeci. Next base: position 7,499 of record NZ_JAMOKT010000118.1, on the reverse strand, counting down.
CTTGATTGATTTTCTTACAGATTTAACCACCATTTCGCTTAGCTCTTCCTCGGAATATGGTTTCATATCCTTTACTGCTTCTGTTTTCCAAATATCTTTAATGTCATTTGTTTCCATAGGGCTTACTTTTTTAATTGTTTTTGTAATCGGTTCTTTAGCCTGTGAATTTTCATTCCGATGTTGGAACTGCTCATTCCGACTATTTCAGCTATTTCCTCATAACTATAATCTTCCATGTAAAGCAACATGATCGATTTATCTATTTCATTCAGTTTATACAGAGCGTTTATAAGCCTTTGGTAGTTCTCGTTCTGTTCTTGTTGCTCATTGGGAGTGGCCATCTCCATATCGAGCGCAGAATCAGAAGCATCGCAAAACTCGATCCGGCTATCCTGTCTGATCTTTGAAATAGAAGTGTTTATAGCTACTGCATAAATCCATGAAGCCGGTTTCTCTTTGTTTTGTAACGATGGGAAAGAACGCCAAAGCTGATAGACGACTTCCTGGAAATTATCCTCTTTGTCTATTTTCGACTTAAAATATATCTGATTCACCTTATGGATAATTCCTTGGTAAGCAGACAATATCTTTAGAAATTCTTTCTGGTTTGACTTCATTTGTTTGAACTTTATTATATAGTCGGAGAAAAGAGGTTTTTATAACAAAGTTGATGGAGAAAATGTATTTCTTTTATATATAAGGCCGAAAGTAGTCTACTAAAAACATTAACTACGCTACAATGTTAAAAGTGTTTCACCCTAATGAAACAGTAGTTTCTATATGAAGAAACATTTGTTTCATTAGGGTGAAACACTTTTTATATGCTAGCCGCTTAGAGAGTGATTCCGGATTTGAAGATGGCAATTTCCCGGTATCCTTTCTTTTCGTTGTTTACGAAACGGCCTCCGGCGACCTCCAATATGAATCGGATAAACTGCTCGCTGAGGGTTTCCATCGATTCACCTTCCACCAACGTTCCGGCATTAAAGTCAATCCAGCCGGGTTTGTTTTCCGATAGAGCGGTGTTTGTCGAAATCTTGACAGTGGGGATAAACGTGCCGAAAGGCGTTCCGCGTCCGGTGGTGAAGAGTACTATATGGCAACCGGAAGCCGCCAGAGCTGTGCTGGCTACCAGGTCATTGCCCGGGGCGCTTAACAGGTTCAGTCCGCGGGTGGTTAGCCGGTCTCCGTACATGAGGACATCTTTTACTCCGGATTTACCGGACTTTTGCGTGCATCCCAATGATTTTTCTTCCAGTGTGGAGATTCCTCCGGCTTTATTTCCCGGCGAGGGATTCTCATAGACCGGCTGCTTGTTTTCCAGGAAATAGGCTTTGAAATCGTTAATCAGACGGACGGTTTTGCTGAATAACTCTTCTGTCGCGCAACGGTTCATCAGCAATGTTTCCGCACCGAACATTTCGGGGACTTCCGTCAGGACGGTTGTTCCTCCCTGTGCAACCAGGAAGTCGGAAAATACACCCAGCAACGGATTGGCCGTGATGCCGGAGAAACCGTCCGAACCACCGCATTTCAGTCCGACGCGCAGTTCGCTCATGGGAATGGCTGTCCGTTTATCGGCCGAGGCGATTGTGTATAATTTCCGCAGGATATTCATTCCTTCTTCGTGTTCATCCTTTACCTGCTGGCAAACCATGAAACGGATACGTTCGGTATCGTATTCTCCAAGAAATTCGCGGAAAGCATCCGGCTGATTGTTTTCGCAGCCTAGTCCGACGATTAACACGGCGCCGGCATTCGGATGCTTCACCATGTCACGTAATATCTTACGGGTATTTTCGTGGTCGTTGCCTAATTGTGAACAACCGTAATTATGGGGGAAGGCGACGATGGCATCGACGTCTTTTCCTGAAGTTTCCTGCCGGAGCGTTTCTGCCAGTTGGTTTACGATGCCATTCACACAGCCTACCGTAGGGATAATCCATATCTCGTTACGGATTCCCACATCGCCGTTCCTGCGGCGGTAGCCGTTAAAGGTCAGACCTTTGTCGGGAATGTCCAAAGTCGTGTCCTGCGGTTGCCAGGTATAGTCCTGCAAACCTTCCAGATTTGTTTTGATATTTTTCTCGTTTACCAGGGAGCCTGTGGGTATATCCTTCCGGGCATGTCCGATAGGGAAACCATATTTGATGATGGACTCGCCTGTTTTAAAGTCTTGCAGCGCCACTTTGTGACCGGCCGGAATTTCTTCGCGGACAGTGACGGTGGTGGTTCCGACAGTTATATTATCTCCTGCCGATAGCGTATCGACGGCTACGACCACATTATCGGCAGGGTTTATTTGGATGTATTTTTTCATCAGAGAATCTCTTTTACGACTTCGCGCATTCCTTTTTCCTGAATGGCATCCAGGTAGTAGACTATTTTATCGGCCAAGCCGGGTATTCCGTTCAGGTCTTCTCCCCAAATCTCTTCTGCTGCCAGGATTTTACCGGCAACTTCCCGCGTGGAACCTGTCGCCCAGAGGGTTTTCATCAGGGAGATGTTTTTGGGGTCGTCATTCGGAACGATTGCAGTTCCGTCTGTCCGGTTGCCACCTTTGTAGTAGGTTAAAATGGCTGCCAGTCCCAGGACGAGCCCTTCCGGAAGTTTTCCTTTCCGTTTCAGATATTCTTTCAATCCCGGCAGGTCGCGTGTCTGGAATTTTGGGAAAGAGTTCAGCATGATGGAAGTAACCTGATGGTCGACAAACGGGTTGTTGAAACGTTCCAATACATCGTTGGCGAACTTTTCCAGTTCCGCTTTAGGTAGGTTCAGTGTTTCCATTAGTTCCTCGAACATTACCTTACGGATGTATTTTCCGATGACTTCATCCTGACAGGCATCCCGCACGATGTCAATTCCCGACAGGAAGGCAACCGGCGACAGGACAGTGTGCGGGCCGTTCAGCAGCGTCACTTTCCTTTCATGATACGGCGCTTCGGATGGGACAAACAGGACATTCAGCCCCGCTTTGTCGGCAGGAAATTCGTTGGCAATCTCCTGTGGCGCTTCGATAACCCATAGATGGAATATCTCAGCCTGCACCACCAGGTTATCGTTGTATTGCAGTTTCTCTTTGATCGCGTCGATGTCTTTGCGGGGGAAGCCGGGGACGATGCGGTCGACTAAAGTGGCATAAACGTCGCAGGCTTCTTCAAACCAATTCCTGAACTCTTCACCCAGTTGCCATAAGTCGATATACTGGTAAATCGTTTCCTTCAGTTTGTGTCCGTTCAGGAAGATGAGTTCGCAGGGAAAGATGATCAAGCCTTTGCTTTTATCTCCGTTGAACGTTTTGAAGCGGTGGTATAATAATTGAGTTAGTTTGCCGGGATAGGAAGCTGCCGGAGCATCCTCCAACCGGCAGGCCGGATCGAAAGTGATTCCGGCTTCGGTCGTATTGGAGATGACAAAACGTATTTCCGGTTGTTCCGCCAGCCGGATGAATGCTTCGAAATCCGTGTAGGGATTCAGTGAGCGGCTGATCACGTCGATCAGTTCGAGACTGTTGACGGTTTCGCCTTTATCCAATCCCTGAAGATTGACATGATACAGGTTGTCCTGCTTGTTCAACATATCGACCATCCCTTTTTCAATAGGCTGGACGACTACGACATTGCTGTTGAAGTCAGCTTTTGCATTCATATTCCAGATAATCCAGTCTACAAATGCCCGGAGGAAGTTACCCTCGCCAAACTGTATGATGCGTTCCGGCCGGGTGGTGACCGGAACGTTTTGTTTATTTAATTCTTTCATTTTACTTTTATCTGTTTACGACGAAGTTACGTATCTGGCATTCCGTACCGAGTGAATCGGGATTCTTGTCTTTCGAGATGCGAAGTACCAGTTTATGGGTTGTGTCGTCTAATTCTGTTTCAAACATATATACCCAGGGGATATAAAGATATTTGCTCCATTGAGTGAAAGTATCCAACTTTTTGAATGGGGCACCGTCGATACTGTATTCAAGGATGCCTGCTGTCGGGCCGGGAGTACAGAAGATACCGATTGCCTTTCCTGTGAAATCGAGTGTCAGTTTGTCTCCGGGACGGGTTGCTTCGAGCATCGGTACGTCTGCGAATCCTCTCCGTTTTTCGTATTTGTTGTCCGGTCGCCAGGAAGAAACGTATTTCCAACCTTTATTCAGCTTCGCTTCTTTCAGGTCGATGAAATCACCTTTGTAATAACTGTATTCGTCGAGCGGTTGTTCCGGAATCTCATGGGCAACCACTGGGCTGTCGGGAGTAATTCCTTTCCACATGCTGTCGAACAGGTGGTTGATGGCTGCGGCATAGAATGTATGTCCGAACGGGAGCGGATGGGTTCCGCCGAACTGTTCCCAGGTGAACTCGCCATCCTGCATCCGTTCGCCTATTTCCTGCACGAGGTTGACTGACGGGATGAGGTAATGGTTGGCTACCCGTTCATGGTTTAGGACTACGTCTGGCTGTTGCTTTTTCGCTACCATCGGGATAAACGGGTCGTAGATGAAATGCAACATGATAATGTCCATTTCAGGATTGCTCAGTAACGCATGACGTACTTCGCCTTCCATGCCGCGCACCTGTTCCAGTGGGGTAAAATAGTTTGTATGGTCGTTTACGGCTGCTTCAACGAATAGCAAATCTATCTTTCCTTTCGACAGCACGTCATTTTGCAGGCGGAAAGACCCCGGTGTCGTACCGGTAGAACCGATGCCGGCTTCCACGAACTCGAATGTGGTGTAGGGGAAACGTTGTTGCAACTGCTTTTCAATCCTGTTCTTCCAACCGTTCATCTCCGTAATGGAACCGCCCAAGAAGGCGACGCGGCCTTTACGTTCTTTCTCAAACTTGACGAATGAGTTTTGCAGGCTGCCGCGCACATTGTAATGCAGGTACTTTTCATATTCCGGCTGATGGCGGAGGATAAAGTCCACGACAGGTTCCGGGTTTTCGAGGCTGTGCGGATGGTGGTCCACACCCGGTTTGATAATCACTTCAACCGGTCCGCCCAGTGCCAGGTAACGGGAACGGACTACGTCCATATTGTCTTTGAAAGGAACCACCTTGTCTGCATCTCCGCAAACGCTGATGATAGGGATACCAGCTTTAGCCAATGGTTCCAGGTTGTCAATCGGGTTGCCTTTGAATGAATTCATCTCTTCGTCCGTCAGGTTCCATTCCTTCAACAGGTCGTTCCATAATGCTGCATTTTTTCTTCCCGGCCAGCTGAATACGTTGCAGACGGGAGCGTCGATATAGATACAGGCTATTTTGTCCGTATTTTTGGCAGCCCAGTTCAAAGCATACAGTCCGCCACGGCTGAATCCTTCCAGGGTTACTTTCGGTGAAAGTCCGTAATAGTCTTTCATGTAGTTATAGAAGTCCGTACCCCATGCAACGGCACGCGGGTTGCCGTAACAGTGTGTCACATCATAATAGGCAACATGGAATCCTTTTTCCAGCAGGGCCTTATCTACGCTGGGGAAAGCGTTGAAGAAGGCGGGACGCCAAATCCATGGGTTCCCTTTGGCTGCCTGTTTCGGTACAACGACGATTGCATCGCGTCCTTTGAACTGAAAGTCGTAACGGTCGCATCCGTTCCACTCGCTTTTGAAACCGGGAAAGGCCTGCATCCGGTGGGATGATTCCTGTCCGGTGATTGCCTTGTACACCGTTTCCGCAATCTTATGTGCTCCGACAGGGTCGGGATGCACGTTGTCAGGAAAATGCTCTTTCATACCGCTTAGAGCCGTGTGTAAATCGATGACCGGTAATTTGTTTCTTTTCGCAACCTGGTCGATTACAGGGATAACGCCATGTTCGATAATACTGTCGTTAATACTGTACTGTACCTGGTAGGCCTTGGGTGGATAGCACAGGTAGATTTTCGGCTTGGACGGTATCGCCTTGAAGGCGCTGACCATTGTCTGAATATCCTTGGGCAGGTCTGCCTTGTATTTCCAGTTGAACGATTTGGAATCGTTTGTTCCCAATTTGATAACGACGATGTCTGGATTGTACTTTAAGGCATCCTGAAACATCTGCTCTTTCATGTACGGATGATCGCCTTTCATCAGCATGGTACGGGCACTGAACCCGAAGTTGCGGACTTCATAACCCCGTCCGAGCATTTGCCCGAGAACCGACGGGTAACTGTCACGGTCGCGGTTCGCAATACCAGATCCGAAAGTAATACTGTTTCCTACACAAGCCACCCGAATCACTTCGGCAGCCTCCTGCGCCCAGCCGTTCAGGCCGGCGATTAAAATAAATACAATTAGATTGATTAGCTTTTTCATGGTAACTTATCTCGATTCATGATTATTGTTAGAGAAACCTTGCGAAGGTAATGAATTTTTTGATATCTCAGAACTTTACAAGAATACGAAATACTTTCCCGGGGTCGGCACTCCATTCCTGCATGGCTGTCAGCGCCTCTTCGGGTGTTACTATTCTGGAAATTAAGTCTTCACGCGGACAACTGCCCTGTTGGAGATAACGGACTACGGCCCTGAAATCTTCTGGCAGTGCATTGCGCGACCCCCGTATATCCAGTTCTTTCTGCACGAAGTATTTGGTCTGGAAAGTCACTTCGCTTTTGGCATAGCCGATGCATACCACCCGGCCGGTGAATGCGACTTCATTCACTGCCGTTACATATGTGGCTGGACTTCCAACGGCTTCGACAACTACGTCCGGTCCCAGCCCATCCGTCATTTCCAGCAAACGTTCATGTACATTCTCCGTGCGTGAATTGATGGTGTAACGGGCACCGATGCGTTTGGCCAGTTCCAGCTTATCATCATCCAGGTCCATCGCGATGACGGTAGCTCCCCGCAGGGCGGCACGTACGATTGCTCCGCAGCCAATCATTCCGCAGCCGATTACCAGGACTGTGTCGATATCGGTTACCTGTCCGCGGGATACGGCATGGAAACCGACGCTCATCGGTTCAATCAGGGCACAGTCGCGGGGAGAAATGCCGGCTGCCGGGATGACCTTCTGCCAGGGGAGCGACAGGTATTCGCCCATGGCGCCGTTGCGTTGTACGCCGAACGTCTCATTATATTCGCAGGCATTTACCCGACCGTTGCGGCAGGCGGCACATGTACCGCAGTTGGTGTAAGGGTTGACGGTTACGCTCATGCCCGATTCGAATCCGGCGGGGACGTCTGGGCCGACTGCTTCGATTACGGCTCCGACTTCATGTCCGGGAATGACTGGGAGTTTTACCATCGGGTTACGTCCCAGGAATGTGTTCAGGTCGGAACCGCAGAATCCGACAAACTTGATTTTCAGAAGAACTTCACCGCTCTTTGCTTCCGGTTTCGCTATATCGACCACCTGCAATGCTGAGGGAGCGGGAATTTGTATTGCTTTCATATACATTATCACTAGTGTCCCGTTAAAATCGGGACGAGTTATTAATTAATCAAATAATCCCGGAATAAGGGGATTAAATTGTTCTTTGACATCATTGAAATTAGTCTTATTAAACAGCTCTTGTAAATG
>NZ_JAMOKT010000117.1:0-9014 GCF_023656795.1 Parabacteroides caeci | reverse complement strand
CTAAAAGAACTCTGTACATTTTATATCCGCGACAAATATATGAAATAATTATTACCCTGTGTTATTTTTCGTCAAAAAAATATCACAAGATTTTGTTTTTAACACATTGGCTAACAATATTCAATCGTAATTAAGTTAATTCAACAGTCAAGACTCATCTCTTTTGTTAAATAGCTTTATGATTTTTGCTCTACAAAATATACCCTCATTCTTTTCATTAACATTTATAAAGGTGCTATATTTTACCCTAAACCGAACAATAAATAATTCTACTTAAAAGACAGACCATACATATGAGTCGCTCACCTAGCATTCAAACGATGCAATGCATAATACGCACATTATTAAACGATTATGATTGCCTGTTAGATTTCATTAGTATTTACACTCATCTTTTTTAAATTTACAAAAATCACTATAGTTCTTTTAGTACTATGAACGACTTATAACGCCAAATCATCCAAGCGTTCCTACTCAAAGTCTCCATATTTTATGCCAAAATGAATTAAATGGTGCTTTTTACGCCAAAATAGCACCTAAGTATATTAAAAACCATCAATTATGTTGAAAAACTTTAAACCGGTTAGCTTAATTTTAGTTGCTGGAGCGTTATGTTTTCCTAAAGCATACGCAGACACAGCACCTGTTAAGTCGGAAGTGAATGCTTCCCTGCAAAGCGGGAAGATCACAGGTACAGTAGAAGATGAATTCGGTCCTGTTGCCGGAGCGTCTGTCGTAGTGAAAGGGACAACCAATGGTAGTATTACCGACATGGACGGTAAATTCACGTTGGAAGGTGTGAAGAATGGAGATATTATTCAAATCTCTTTTATCGGTTATGCCACTAAAGAGATTAAATTTGAAGGACAACCCTCTTTGCAGGTGATGTTGGCAGAAGACACTCAGAAATTGGATGAAGTAGTCGTTACAGCACTGGGTATCAAAAAAGATGCTAAAAAACTAGGTTATGCCGTAAGTACTATTTCTTCCGAAGACTTGGTAAAGACAGGTACCCCCAACTTTGCAACCTCATTGTATGGTAAAGCTTCCGGTGTACGCATCCAGGCAGCTCCGGGTGGTAGCAGTTCTGCTGTATCTATTAATGTACGCGGGATGAGTTCTATCACTGGTACAAACCAGCCTCTGGTAATTGTAGATGGTGTGCCTATCCGCAACGGTGATGCAAACAAAGACGGTTACTGGGGTGACCAGCGTGTAAACAGTAACGGTTTGGTAGATATCAACCCTGAAGACATCGAAAACTTGTCTATCCTGAAAGGAGCTTCAGCATCTGCTTTGTATGGATCGGAAGCTGCCAATGGCGTAGTTATGATCACAACAAAAAGTGGCAAAGGCAGTAGCGGTATAGGTGTTGATTTCAACGCAACAATAAGTGGTGACTGGGTTGCCTATATGCCGGAAATGCAAACAACATTCGGTCCGGGTGTTGCCGTAACAAGCCGCACAGAAGGTTACGAACGTGAAAGCGGAGGTTTCTGGGAACGTACACTTGATAATGGCCAGACAGTAAAAAGCATCCGTACTACAACTGCACAATTCGGTCCTAAATATGATGGTAGCGATGTATATTACTGGGACGGAACCATGCGAAAATATAGCCCTATCAGCTCTAACCCGTGGAAAGATATTTTCCGTACCGGTTTCAACCAGACATATAACCTGGCTATTACACAAGGATCTGAAAAAGGGAATATGCGTTTCTCTTATACTTATACGGACAATACTCCTACTCAGTATAACAGTACTTATAACAAACATAATTTCAGCTTATCAGGTAGCTATTCTTTGAACAAAGCCTTAAAGCTGGATTATACAGTTAATTATATGCTGGAAGATATCAAGAACCGTCCCTACCGTATCAGTCGTATTACCAATAACTTCGGTGGTATGTTCGGTTCATTTGAAGATGTTAAATTGATGCGCGAAACCGCTGTCACCAGTTTAGGATATTTAAATGTTCCAAGCACTCAGGAAAGTATCACTCCTAACGAATCATACGCATGGGAACAAGCCTCCTACGGTGGTTTACTCACTGAGTATTTCTGGAATATTTACGGGAAAGAACAGTATGAGAAAAATAATCGTTTGATTGCAAGTGCGACTCCTACCTGGAATATTATTGACGGATTGATACTTCGTGGACGTATCTCTACAGACTTGACAGTCAACAAAATTGAAAATCAGGAAAAGACAGAAAAACCTATTGCTTTCGGTACTTACACAGGTAAATACGGTCTTACAAACAAACAATACAGCATTTATTATGGTGACATTATGTTGATGTTCGACCGTACATTTGCTGATAAATGGAATGTTACAGCAAATGCCGGATGGCAGGCCCGTCAGGAAAGTTTTTATAATGCAAATGCCTTTACAGATGGCGGTTTGTCTATTGAAAACTGGTTTTACCTGAATGCAAGTAAAAATAAGTCTATTGCAGGTATGTCGAAAACGGATTTCCTGAAAACAGCATTTCTCGCAACAGCCAGCGTTTCTTATGGAAGCTTTGCTTATTTAGAAGGAACAGTACGTCAGGAAAAGACATCTACATTGGCTAAAGGTAATAACTCATTCGTATATCCTTCTGTAAATGGTAGTTTTATCTATACGGAAGCATTCAAAGATCAAATGCCTAGCTGGTACGATTATGGTAAAGTACGTCTCTCTTACGGTATTGTGGGTAACGCTCCGGAAATCTATAAAGCAATACAGGCTTACACACAAAATAGTGTCAGTGGCTATATCTACAACCAGATTCCGCAGGCCTTAGGAAACGAAAAGATACGTCCGGAAGAAAAGCATGAGTTTGAAATCGGTTTGGAAAGTAAATTCTTTAACAACCGCTTAGGATTCGAAATGTCTTACTATACCAATACGACAAAAGATCAGATCCTGGAAACGACTATTCCGCAGTCGGCCGGAGGTACATCCATTCTGCAGAATGTAGGTGAATTGAAAAATAAAGGTTTTGAACTTTCTTTATATGGCACTCCTATAGAAACAAAAGACTGGCGTTGGGATATTCGCGGTAATTTCTCGATCAACCGTAATAAGGTAACCAAACTGATGGACGGTTTGGATGTTTTGCAGCACAGTAATATTGACGGTGGTGCAGCAACAATCGAGTCACATGTCGGTGAACCTATGGGTGATATCTATGCCTATGCTCCTCTAGAAGATGAAAACGGCAATCCAATTGTCAACAGCGACGGCTTCTATAAATTAACTGAAGAACGTGTAAAAGTAGGAAATGCCATGCCGAAGATAACCGGAGGTGTCAGTACTTCTGTAAGTTATAAAAACTTCTATCTGGATGCAACATTTGACTTCCGTGTTGGAGGCGCCGTTTTGAATATTCCTTATGAATATATGATGGGACGCGGTAATTTGGTTGAATCTATGGATTATCGTGATGCAGAACATGGTGGCCTTAATTATTATTTCGAAGGCAACAACCCTACTACCGGAAAATGTATTGCAGCAACCGGCACAGCAGGTCCTAACGGAGAAAAAGTATATGATAACGGTATGATTTTGGGTGGTGTAAAAGCGGATGGTTCACAGAATGATATAATTATTCCAGCGGACAAATACTACAATCAGACTTACAATTGGGGAACTGATTACCCAACTTATTACTCACATTCTGTATTCGACAATACCTATATCAAATTGCGTGAATTATCTTTAGGTTATACATTACCGAAAGAACTGACAAGTAAGTTTGCTTGCCGTAACCTGACTGTATCCGTATTCGGTCGTAACCTGTTCTACTTATATAAGAACTTACCCGCATTCGATGCTGAAGCAACAGATGGTACAAGCTGGGTATCGCAAGCTCAAATCGGAGGTTCAACTGCAACAACCCGTACATTCGGATTCTCACTGCGTGCAAGCTTCTAATGGATATTTATAAGATTAAAGCGACATACATTTAAAATAAAACAAAAATGAAACATATATTATCTATAATGGCAGGGGCAGCACTCTTAACACTTGCCGCTTGTAGTGACTCAGACTATACTGACCGCTATACCGACCCCTCCAAAACAACAACCGTAGCGTGTGATAAGCTGATGACTGGTATTTTTTATGCCGGAAACGATTACACTTACGCAACTTACTACCGCTTGTGGACTTTTGATAATGGTCTGATAGCTCGTTATGCACAAACACTCGGTTTTGTCAATGCTGACGGACGCTACTTAGCTTCCGACGGATATATCAATGACCGCTGGAATAATTTTTACAAGATTGTTGCTAATTACAGAATCCTGGAAAAGACATACAATGAATTAAGTGAAATAGAGAAAACCGATTATGAGCCTACTATCCTCTTATCCAAAATATTCATGTACGACCATATGCAACAACTTGTTGATATGTGGGGAAATATCCCGTTCAAAGAAGCCGGATATCTCGGTATTACCGGTGATATCGCCGGATCTTATCCTTCTTATGACAAGGCTGAAGATTTGTATAAAATGATGTTGGACGACCTGAAAGAAATCAATACCAAACTGGCAGGTATGACATCTTTATCTACCCTGACTTCCACTTATCTGAAAGCACAGGATTATATCAATAAGGGAGATTTGAATATCTGGAGAAAATATGCCAACTCACTCCGTCTCCGTATGGCTCTGACCATTGCTGATCAGGGAACCATGACAGATGAAGGAAGAAGCATCATCCGTGAAATTTTATCTGATCCTTCCGCTTATCCTTTGCTCGAAAGCAACGACGAATTTATCCGCGTTGATTCTGACGACGATGGCTTTAAAGCAGAAAAGAATGTACGTGACGGTTTCGAAACATCAGGAAGAGGATATGCTTCTTACGAAGTGATCAGCCGGTTGAAAGATGACCCTCGTCTGGAAATCTTGTATGCTCCTAATCATGAAGGTAATTATGAAGGCGTAAATACACATGACAATTATGGTGTTCAGCAACCTTTATGGGAACGTCCGTTGGCACAAGGCGGTAATTTCTATTCAGCAGTCGATACAGCAACAGTAAGCCGCAACGACTATTACCCGGGAATTATCCTCATGCCTTCAGAAATAGCCTTTATTAAAGCGGAGGCTTATCAGAAGGGATATGCTTCGGGCGATGCCAAAGCTGCATTCGAACAAGGAGTCAAAGACGCGATCGAATTCTGTTACAACCTGAATGCAAAAGCAACTTACACAGACCCGACACCAGCTCCATCTGATGCTGAAATTGCTGCATTTGCAACAAAACTATGGAATAACGCCAGCGATAAACTGGATGTTATACTGACACAAAAATGGTTAAGTTTCGGATATTTCCAACCGATTATGGCATGGAATCAGGTTCGTAGAACAGGTGTTCCGTCACTCTACTTCCCGACAGATGAAACATCTTCTATCTGTAAAGATGTACCCAACAGATTGCGTTACCCGACTATCGAACGCGACAACAACCCGAAATATCAGGAAGTAAAAGACTCGGATACCTATTATAACAAAGTATTCTGGGCAAAATAAGATCGATATCCCTATAAAAAGTTGGTTGGCAATTCAACGTCAACCGGCTTTTTATTCTGATAACAGACTAATAAACAAAACAAAAAGAGGTGACGCTGTTTGATATAGATAGCGTCACCTCTTTTTTAGACCTTCACTTACACCTCCCCAATATTCGAATCCACCACCAGGCTATCCGGCAATTCCGCCGGTTCCGGACGCTTCACATAAATGCACATTCTTCGCGTCCCGTCTTCCACCAGGATACCATCGGACACAAATTGTTTGAGTTCTTTGCGTGCCAGATATTGGGTACAACCGTTCAAACCCTGATAAGCCAAGGTTGTAATATACGCATGTCGCTCCAGATACCGCAGCAACCGGCTTTCTTTTTCCTCCTGTGAAAAATCAGTTACCTTTGGTTCCTTATAACGTTCCACCGGCATTGTTTTCAGTTCATGCTTCAGTCCGGCACAACAACGAAAATTCACATTCTTGAAATGAACGGATTCACTACGCAACTCCTTCTTGTCTTCTACCGGGCGCGATTTCAACGATACACTGAAATAGCCGATTCCGTCGAGATAAACATTATATCCATCGCGAAGTTTCTCTTTCAGCATGTCGGAGAGCAGACGGACCGCTCCTTTCAGGTCGCCACCAGTATAAGTGGAACGCGAAGACGCTTCCTCTATTAAACGATCGGTACTCACTGTATCCCAGGGGACTATACGGGGATGCAATACGACTTTTTTACCTGAACCCTTTTTAGGCGGATTCTGCTCCATCTTGTAAATTGCTGTCATACCAGTGTGTTTTTATCATCCGGCCTATAGACTTTTATGGCTAAAGACAGGACTTAGTAAGTATTTGACCCAGGTCAACCATATATTCGCCCCAGGTCGAACTTCAATTTGCCCTAGGTCAACTATAAGGTTCACCCAGGTCGAAAGGTTAAGAATATACGACCAAAGATATAAAATATAAGTGGATAAACAATAGTTATCTCCTTTATTTTCAATAGATGAAATAGTTGTAGCCTTCCTGATAATGATCGGTCTTTACATGCTGTAAACCGACATTCAGGTACTTATCTTTGGATAAAATCAATTAAAAAAGAAGACAAATGAAAGCAACTTTATTCAGTGCAAATCAGAAAGCACAAAAGACAATCGAGATGGAAAAACTGGTCGGACTGATCCGTGACGGTTACAAGGAAAAGCAAGTGGCAGCCCTGCGCGAAGAATTGCGCTACACCATTCCCGGAGTTTCGGTAAAAGAGGCGAACCGGTTACCGGTCGTCTACTTCTGTTCTACCGTAAAAAAGCAGGATGGGACGTTTGTCAGAGACCAATATAACGGATTGGTCCTGCTCAAAATAAACAATCTCGCCAACCGCAACGAGGCAAAAAATGTCCGCCGGCAAGCAGCCGGATCATTACAGACAATGGCAGCATTTATCGGATCAAGCGGAAAGAGCGTAAAAATCATCATTCCTTTTACACTATCGGATCATACTGTCCCACAGAACGATACGCTTATTCGTTTTTTCCATGCCCGGGCCTATGACAGAGCGGCAGCCTATTACCGGGAAGAGTTGCAACAACAGATCACTGTTGAAGAAAACAAATTGGATGCAGCCTGCCGACTTTCATTCGATCCGGATATTTACTACAATCCGGACGCCCTGCCTATCCGGATCGAACAACCTTGGGAGATGCCGGAAAAGCTACCGGTTTCTGCACCGTCACCAGCCGTGACAGACCCGTTACAACGCCTCGTTCCCGGTTATGAACGAAGCCGGATCGTTTCGTTACTTTTCGAAAATTCATTACGGCAAGCCATGGATGCGACCGGTTATCGAAAAGGGGATGAAGATATCAAGCCTTTCCTTACTCGCCTTGCCGAGAACTGCTTCCGCAGTGGTATCCCGGAAGAAGAGGTGGTCAAGTGGTTGCCGGTACATACCCATTTCCGGATTTTTGAAGCGGAGATACGGACAACCGTACACAATGTCTACTGCCTGTCCTCCGGTTTTGGCCGGAAACCGTGTATCCGGCCGGAGCAGGCACTCGCCTTTCAAGCCGA
Source organism: Parabacteroides caeci (assembly GCF_023656795.1). Taxonomy (NCBI): domain Bacteria; kingdom Pseudomonadati; phylum Bacteroidota; class Bacteroidia; order Bacteroidales; family Tannerellaceae; genus Parabacteroides; species Parabacteroides caeci. The sequence continues at coordinate 1,416 of NZ_JAMOKT010000117.1, read as the reverse complement.
CGAATTTATGAAACGCCGGTATGAATTCAGATATAATAATATGAAGGGAGATGCGGAATACCGCGAACGAAAATCATACTATTTCAATTTCTTTCCTGTTAACGAACAGGTCCTCAACAGTATCAGCCTGAATGCGCAGGAAGAAGGTATCCCGCTATGGGACAGGGACGTAAAACGTTATATCTATTCCAACCGTGTGATGCATTATTCGCCTATTGAGGAATATATGCTGGAGTTGCCGGACTGGGATGGGACAGACCATATCCGCCGGCTGGCCGATACGTTGCCCTGCAATAATCCGGAATGGAGAAACCAGTTCTACCGCTGGTTCCTGAGCATGGTGGCCCATTGGAACGGGCTGGACCGGATGCATGCCAACAGTGTCTCCCCTCTTTTGATCGGCAGACAGGGATGCGGCAAGTCCACCTGGTGCCGGAATCTGCTCCCGCCCGAATTACTGGAATATTACACCGACAGTATCGATTTCAGCAATAAACGCGACGCCGAATTGTTACTGAACCGTTTTGCCTTGATCAATATCGATGAGTTCGATTCGGTATCGCCTTCCCATCAGGCATTCCTGAAACATATCCTCCAGAAGCCGGTCATTAATGCCCGCCAACCTTACAAGCGCAGTATCCAGCCGCTGAAAAGATATGCATCTTTCATTGCGACCTCCAACAATGTAGATTTGTTGAACGACCCGACAGGAAGCCGACGTTTCATCTGTATCGAACTGACCGGTAACATCAACCACAGTACCGGGTTAAACCATAAGCAATTGTATGCCCAAGCTGCCACCGCACTACGTAACAACGAACGCTATTGGTTCACCTCCGAAGAGGAAACTGCGATCATCCGGAACAACCACCAGTTCCAACAGATTCCGGTTGAAGAGCAACTCTTCTTCCAGTATTTCCGCTTGCCTGAAACAGGAGAACAGGGAGAACTGCTTCCTGCTGCCGAGATATTGAGACGGATCGAACAACGGAGCAAGATAAAATCCGGTATCCGCAACATGGCTCTGTTCGGCCGGCTGCTGCTAAAGAATAATGTAACCAAAAAACATACGAAAACAGGTAATTACTACCATGTAATTGAAATCTGATAAAACAACCGGGTGATGCCGTCCTCCTGTCATGGCGTCACCCCCCATACCCTTATGGTACAGTCTATTAAACATCTCTACTAGAACATGACACCGGATTTACTAAAATTTATATAAATAAGGAGAAATCTCCCACAAATTAGGATTCCCCTTTCATTTTAATTAATATTAACCTGCCCCCAATACATACAAAAGCTTAAAATAATACATCTTTCATCCTGAAACAAGGTATTAATCATTGTATACATACAGGTGTAACTATTTGTAAATCATAATGTTGTGTTTTAGAGTTACTGTAGTTCTTTTAG
>NZ_JAMOKT010000116.1:0-9212 GCF_023656795.1 Parabacteroides caeci | reverse complement strand
CATCCTAAAATATGTTACCCAAAAAACACACAACTAACTGTTCGCAAGTTAAATACAATTATTATACAACATAAATTGAAAGCTAACATATGGCATCAAATGTTATATATAACATTTGAACCCCACTCCGAACTGCGTGTGAAATTTCTTCGTGTCGCCACCCCACAGGCAACGCTCCCGGAGGTTGGCAAGCAGGGCTATACGGTCAGCCACGTAAAACTCCATGTCGAGCGTCAGCGCACCGCCGTAGATGAAGGCGTCCCGGTCATGGAGCGTGGAGCCGTCATGCAGCACCTTATCGCCCCAGTTCACCGATTCATATCCGGCGAGAGCCGAAGCACCCGCATAGACGAACACGATTTTACGCGCGTCGGAGAGTATCTTGAAGTAGTAGCCGCCCTCCGCTGTGAACTGAGCCACGGGTATCTTCACGTCCTTGTAGGGATTGTTCTTCAGCAGGTATTCGCCGCCGAACACCCATTTGTTTCCGCCTTTGGTATAAGTGGAGAGAGCCGCCCCGAAACTGTACCCGCCGTCGTTGCCGCCGGGATTGAAGCCGTCCGCCATGTTCGCCCTGACCTCGATGCCCTGCATCTTCGGCAGGCACCGCTGGGCGTGCGCCTGCCCCGTGAACAGGGCAAGCGACGCGATGATTATTGCGATGTGTTTTCTCATGGTCAGCGCACTTGAAGTTCGTTGATGGTATTGGCACGCACCAAGTCCTCGTTTTCAATCACGAAAGACTGGTGGCGACCTCCGTTCTTCTCGTTGAGTTCCACCACGAGGCATTTGTCATCGGGAATGGTGAACTTCGCCATCGTGAACACCGTGCGCTCACTCTTCTTGCCCGGCACGCAGGTGGCGTAGTTCTGCGCACGGAGCGGCAGGATGATCTGCTCCTGTACGGCGGTACGCTTCGCCACCTTCTTGTCCACGATTTTCCATGTGATGTAGTCCACATCGAAAGGCACATTGCTCTGGTTCTTTATCTCCGTGTGGAAATAGAGCAAACCATTATGCGTATAGATGCCTTTCAGCAGGTACTGGATGCCGAAACGCTTGCAACCGATGTGCTTCACCTCGCGCTTGTTCTGCTTGTGGATGGACTTCATGATAAGGCGCACCAGCATGGGACTTTCGCTACCCAGCTCCTTGAGGTAAATCTCTTGCGCATTGTTCGGACGGTTCACCGCCTCGCCGTCATGGATGAAGTCGCACATCTCCACGTTGAGCAGCAGCGGTTCGGCGGCGTACTTCACGTTGAAGGTATAGAAACTCCCGTCCTCCGTTATCACGGACATATTGGTCTCGTTCGGGAAGTTACGCACGGTAGCCTTCACACGGATGACATTCTCCGCTCCGTCGGCTTTGCCCGCAATCAGGTCGGGCGAGCCTAAATCGACATAGCGCACTTCCGCCGGGAAAATGACGTGGACGGTCTTGTCATAGGTCACTTCCAGACCGTGAGGCGGTATCATGCGGTCGAAGGTCAGCTTTCTCGACAGCCCGTGATACAGGTCGCCGTCCGCCTCCTTCTGCGGATAGACCTCCTTTGTCAAGGTCAGGTTTTCTTCATTGCCGTTGTCCTGTGCAACGGTTACGTTCTCCTGCGCATTGGCAGTCGCGATGCCCATAGCGAGGGCAAGCATGATGATTACTTTTCTCATTTTACTTTGGATTTTAGTGGTAAATAAAATTTGGTTGTTGTTGTTTGTTAGTCGTTGATTATTATTGTTTTCAATCTCTGTCCTGATAGAGCATGACCTTGTACCCGGCTTTCAGATGCACTTTCACCGTGCGCATCTTCTTGGCGATATACTGGCTTGTTCCCTGTATCAGCCCCTTGCCCAAGTCGGAGGCGAGCTGCGCCCCGGCGTTGGTGGAGATATTGATGCTGCTGCCCAGTGAGCCGCCCATGTTGGCGGCGACCTCCCTGACGGCGTTCATTTCCATCGAGTTCGGGATGAAGATGCCGGGCTGTCCGTCCGTGTCATACACCGCCAGTTCCACCGGAATGATAGTGCCGTCATATTCCAGCGATGTAATTCCGATGTCGAGCCGTTCGCCCTGAATCTTGGCAGTGCCTACCACCACCGCGTTGCGTGGAATGATTCTATCCGCCACCGCCATCGGCTCCAGTAGGCGGAGCTTCACTGCTTGCCCATCCGTCACGCTCTGCGCCCCATAGACGCACGCCGATATGGTGTTTTTGTCCGATACAGTCGTGACACCCACCGCCGTGTTGAAACTGCGGTTGCGTTCCTGTGAAAAGGAAGCGACAAACTCGGCGTTACTCATCGGCTGTGAGAGTGAGGACACCACCTGATGTGTCACCTGCCTGACGGGTGCTGCCGTGTTTTTCCCGGCTTTCTGCACGGGGTAAGGTTCTGTCGCCTGCACCTGCACCGGTTCCGGCTTGCCGCCACTCTGACCGCCCATGTACTTCGCCGCCAGCTCGTAGGACTTCTCCATGAGTGCCACTTGCTCATCCATAGAGGATGCCTTGCCCTTCTCGCTTTCAAGTTCGGTTTCCAGCGAGGAGATACGCTCCAGCAGTTCGTCCATCTCCGCGTTGTCGTTCTTCGGCTGCTCGTAGAAATTGCCGAGCGTGGCATTGAGGTCACGGTAGGCGGCTGCGGATGACCGGATGGTTTTCGGAGCGGATGATGTTGCTGTTGCATCTTCCGCACTTCCGGGATTGGCAAGGTCGAAGTCCCTGCCATTGTCCGCTTCCGCCACCTCGCGGTCGAACATATCGCCCAACTGCTGCATGGCGCGGCTGCGGTTCTCCTGCCGTTCCTCCATCGCCCCCTGCTCGTAGGCTTTTGCCTTGTCGCCGATGATCTGGCGGTTCGCCTTGTCAGCGTCTGGCATCTCAATGTTGTAACCACCGGTTCCCGGCTGCTGCTCCTTGTCGGAAGACGGGGCGAATATCAGCCACATCGCACCGATGAACATCAGCACCATAGCGGGCAGCACTATCATTTTCTGACGTTTCAGCCTTTGGACTTCGGTCAGCGGCTTGCGCTCCTTCTTCGGTTTCCCGTTGTCGGGAGCCGCCTTGTTCTCGTTTTTAGGTTCATTCTTCGTCTGTTCCATACGTATTACTGTAATAAGGTGTAAAATGGTCGTTCTTTTCCGGCTTTACGGACAGTTCCACCTGTCCGGCATGGTCTGTTACCATACGGCTGCCGTCATTCCTGCCGATGTCATAGACGGCTTTTCCGAAGGTGTAGAGGGCAAGCACCGCGAAGGCGGCAAGCATCGCCAGCACGATGCGCCTGCGCGTCTTCGGTGGCAAGCCGTCCAGATAGCCCTTGAGCCTTGCCGCCAGCATTTTCTTTTTGTCGTGGAGTTTCCAGTATGTACCCCACAGCGATTTTCTGATACTTTTTCTTTTCATGCCTGTTACCTTTTGACGGTTTGTAAATCCTTGTTCTCGATAATGGTAAATCCCTCGATGGTGAAACCGTTGGGATTGTCGTCCGAACGGGATGAGTTCAAGAGGCGGCACGTGGTCACGAGGCTGCGTTCGGTGACGTTGCTCTGCCTGATGATTTTCTGTGTGGCATAGGTCACGGCACGGTAGGGATAGCCGTTGAAGTCGCACACCACGCTGTCCACCTTCAGCACTTGGTTGATGTTCCCGGCGATGATGCGGTTGTAGTACCCCTTCTCGGCAAAGTCCGAATAGTAGTTGTACACGCTTTTGTCCGCTAACAGCAGGGCGCGTTTCACGTTATGCTCTATCGCGCTCTTTTCGGGCGAGAGCGTGAAGAACAGCTCGTGGAAGCGGCGCACGTGTTCCCTCGCCTCCGCCGGACGGTTCTGCGACAAGTCCTGCGAGAGAGCCAGCATCAGCGACTTGCCGTTGTCCAGCACGTAAATCTTCTCCCGCTGCCGCTCCGCGAAGCGGTAGGAACTCCATACGCTCCAGACCGTTATCACGGCGCACAGCGAGAGGAAGACGATTCCGAACAGGCGTATCTGCCTGAACGACGATTCGATGTTTTTGAGTGACTTGAATTCCATTGTTGTTTATTCGTTTTTAATTGTCAGTTGATTATTTCAGCAGCTTTCCGACACGCCCGACCACGTTGCCTGCGGCTGCACCCGCCACGCTGCCCGCGAATCCGCCAGCCTTGCCTGCCGTCTGGTTCACGTTGCGTCCGTAGCTTCCCATGCCGCCGGCTTGGATAATCCAGCCCGCCACTGTCGGAATGGTGAAGTAGCCGATGATGCCGATGATCATGAACACGATATACACGCCGTCGCTCGAATCCAGCGAGAAGTTCGGGTCAGCCTGCATCCGTTCGATGTCGCTTTGCAGCATCAGCACCTGTATCTTTGCCAGTATGGTGCTGAACATGTCCGACACGGGCAGCCACAGATAGACCTGTATGTAGCGGCATATCCACTGCGTGAGCGTGCTTTGGAAGCCGTCCCACACCGATATAGCGAAGGCTATCGGACCGAGTATCGCCAGCACCACGAGGAAAAACGTGCGGATGGTGTCTATCACGAGGGCGGCGGCTTGGAACATCAGCTCCAGTATCTCGCGGAAGAAGTCGCGGATGCCCTTCTTCATGTTGTACATCCCGCGCTCGATATACATCCCCGCCATCGTCACCATGTCGCCGGGCGACCAGCCCAGTTCATCAAGCTGTTTGTCAAACTCCTCGTTCGACACGAGGTAGGCGGTTTCGGGATTGCGCATCATCGCCTCGTATTCCAGCCTGTCCTTCTGCTCACGGTACTGGTTCATGTCCAGCGTTTCCGCCTCCAGCATCTTTGCCGTACCCTGCACGACGGGCGACATGACGCTGTTTATCGTGCCCAATACCACCGTGGGGAAGAACATGATGCACAAGCCTATCGCAAAGGGGCGGAGCATGGGGAACACGTCTATCGGTTCGGCTCTCGCCAGCGACTGCCACACCCGGTAGGCGACGTAGAACAACGCGCCCAGCCCGGCGATGCCTTTCGCCACGCCCGCCATGTCCTCGCACAGCGGCATCATCTGCTCGTAGAGGGAGCGCAGAATCTGGTGAAGGTTGTCGAAATCCATAGGCTACCAGTATCTTTCGTTCATGTTCCCGTACAGTCCCATGATGCGGTCAAGGTCGTTCTTCTTCTTCGCACGCAGGTAGCTCACGCTGATGTTCTTGTTGGTGTAGTAGCTCACGAGGTTGCGGTAACGCTTCATCTTGGAGTAGCAACGTTCCACCACATCCATGCGCTCCTTGTCCGTCATGGAGAGCGTGGTGATGTTCACCACGTTCTTCAGCTCCGTCAGCACGTCGTTGGATTCCTCCAGCAGCTTGGTGTAGCCGAAGGCGATGGCTCCGAGTTCCTCCACCGTGAAGTTGTCGTCACGCATCATCCTTTGGAAGCTGGTCACGTAGATGTCGGTGATGTCGCCCACCATCAGGATGGTCTGCTGCACCTTCCGGGCATCCTTCACCAGATTGTTCACGGATTTGAGGGCATCGTAATACTTCTTGCCCTGCTCGTAAATCTTCACCGTTTCCTGAAAGTTCTTCACCATATTCTGGGCGGTGGTCGAGGTATGCACCACGTTCTTCGAGGTGTTCACGATGCTCTGCGCGATGTTGGAAGGGTCCACCACCGTCCACTGTGCGCTTGCCCTGCCCGCGAAAAGCAGGCACAGGCAGATAATAAGTGTTATTCTTGTTCTCATGTTTCTTTGGATTTTAGCGGTTATCGTTATTTCTCGTTTATCGGATGATCCGGCTGCGGCTTCACCCTGATATAATCCCCGTTCGGTGAGAAGGTCAGGATGTCCGTCGCTTCGTTATAGGACACGTCGATGCGGAATCCGGTGTTCATGAACAGGTTGCCGTTCTCCTCCTGCAAGAGATAGGTTTCCGGCTTCAGCTTGCGGCGCATACCGCTCCGGCGGAACACCGTCACCTTGTAGGCTTCACCCTCCTTGTAGATAAGCATGTCGGGCTTGCCTTCCACGCTTTCCCAGTTCCCGCAAAGCAGGTCACGGCGGTCGTCCGTAACATCGCAGGATTGCAGCACCATGACCGCCAGCCCGATTAAACACTTGCTGACTTGCAGCATTTTCGTTCTTGATATACTCATACGCATTTTCTTTTTTAGTTGATGAATCTGTTTTTACTTATTCCTTGTTTCTCCGTCTTTCGGCAAGCTGCCGGATGGCGGCTTCGATGTCGCCGCCCAGTTGCTCCGCCAGACGGTAAACCTCCACTTTCTCCGTTTCCTCAGTCGTATAGGCGAGGTATTCCTCTGCACTCACTTCTGTGGCATAGACCGCCGACTGCGTGCCGCCCAGCCCGATCCAGACTTCCTTGTAGAGCCTTGACGGGTTGTTAGCCATATTGATGGAGAGTATCTGCGACTTCTCCTTCTCCGTCAGACCCAAAAGAGACTGTATGGCATCAAACTTGTTCATGTATTTTCGCTGGTCGAGAAGTATCTTACAGTCGGAGTTGTTGATGATGCTCTCCTTGACGACGGGCGAGGAAATGATGTCGTCCACCTCCTGCGTCACCACGATTGCCTCCCCGTAATACTTGCGCACGGTCTTGTACATATAGCGCAGGTATTCAGCCATGTTCGCCGAAGAAAGAGCCTTCCAAGCCTCTTCCACTATCAGCTGTTTGCGCACGCCTTTCAGACGGCGCATCTTGTTAATGAAGGCTTCCATGATGATGATGGTCACGACCGGGAAAAGCTCGCGATTCTCCTTTATCGAATCAATCTCGAAAACGATGAACCGCTTGCCGAGCAGGTCGATGTTCTCCGTGGAATTGAGCAGGAAGTCGTAGCGTCCACCCCGGTAATACTGCCGCATGGTGGTGAGCATATTGTCGATGTTGAAGTCGGACTTCTCCACCTTTATCTCACGTTCCGCCAGTTCGCGGCGGTAGTCGTCACGCATATACTCGTAGAAGGTGTTGAACGAGGGGACGATGCTCCGGTCAGCCCTGATACGCTCGATGTAGGCGTTCACCGCGCTGCCCAGTTCGCCGCTCTCCGTTTTCGTCACCTTGTCGTCCTCCGATTTCCAGAGCGTCAGCAGCAATGTCTTGATGCTGTCCTTCTTCTCCACGTCGAACACGTAATCATCGGTGTAGAACGGGTTGAACGAAATCGGTTTCTCCTCCGTGTAGGTGAAATACACGCCGTCCGCCCCGTTTGTCTTGCGCCGGATCATCTCGCACAAGCCCTGATAGGAGTTTCCCGTGTCCACCAGTACCACGTGCGTACCCTGTTCGTAATACTGCCTCACGAGGTGGTTCATGAAAAACGACTTGCCGCTGCCCGAAGGACCCAATACGAACTTGTTGCGGTTGGTGGTGATGCCCCGTTTCATCGGCAGGTCGCTGATGTCGAGGTGCAGCGGCTTTCCCGTGAGCCTGTCCACCATCTTGATGCCGAAGGGTGATAATGAACTGCGGTAGTTGGTTTCCTCCGTGAAGAGGCACACCGCCTGCTCGATGAAGGTGTGGAAACTCTCTTCCGCCGGGAAGTCAGCCGCATTGCCGGGTATTGCCGCCCAGTAGAGCGTCGGGCAGTCAATGGTATTATGACGAGGCACGCACTCCATGCTTGCCAGCTGGCTGCCCACATCGTTCCTGATATGCTTCAGTTCCTCCGCGTCATCACTCCATGCCATGACGTTGAAGTGCGCCCGCACCGATGTCAGCCCGTAGGAATGGGCTTCGTTCAGGTACTGGTCTATCCATTCGCGGTTGATGCTGTTGCTCCGGCTGTATCGGGACAGCGACTGCATATTCCTCGCGGACTTCTCGAACTTCTGCAAGTTCTCCTCGCTGTTGTCGATAATCACATACTGGTTATAGATGTGGTTGCAGGAGAGCAGCAGCCCCACGGGGGAGGCAAAGGAGAGACGGCAGTCCGAGCGGTCGGTGGAAAGCCGTTCATATCGGGTGTCGGTCGCCACCTTTCCGGGCATATCCTCCGCATCGGAGAGGGTATGCAGGCACAGGCGGTTGTCGCCGATGCGCATTTCCCTTGCCGAGAGGTCGATGTCCTGCAAGGTCGTGTCGTCTTCGGGCATGAGCGAGAAGTAACGCTCTATCAGCCCTGTTTTTTCATCTGTGCCGACAATCTCGTCGGTGGAGAGGCGGCGTAGCCTGACAAAGCCGCTGTCGTTCATGATGCGCTCGAACTGTTCGGCGGCTTCCATGAACTTTCCGGCGGTTTCCCTGTCCAGCTCCTTCGGGATGATATGCCCACGGCACAGCGTGCTGAAGTTGCTCTGCATCCGGTTACGCTCCTTCGTCGTCTTGGTCAGGTAGAGATAGCAGGAGTGTTTCAGGTATGGACGCTCGTTGAAGTGTCGTTCAAAGGAACGGCTCAAGAAACTCATGTCGTCCTTCTGTAACTCTGGCATATATTTCTCCTTGATGAACCAGTCCTGCTTATGCACGACGCAGAAGTCCGGCAGCACCTTGATAGCCTTGCACCAGCAGCCGTGTATCGCCTCGTACTCCGCGCCCGTCACGGTGTAAAGCTCCGGCAGCTCCACCTCGAAAGCCACCGTGATGTCGGCGTCTTTGGAAATGATGCAGCCATGCTCCACAGCCAGCAGCGGGAACTTGTTTTCCAGTGTCGTCATTTTGGATGTATTTCTCATGTCGTTTCTTCCTTTCGTTGCCGTTTGAATAATCGGGTGATCCGCCGCCGGTTGATAAGGTATCGGGGATGGCTCCTTGCCGCTCCCAGTTTCATCAGCCCGTGTTCGCCGTACCGGGCGTTCAGCGCGAAGGTCTGCCATACGAGGACGGAAGACGATGCCGCGCCGAAGCCGATACATATCCACTGGTCGATACCTACCATGTAGAGGATGACGAACAGGACGAAGAGAGCCAGCAGACCTCCGCAGAAGATGAAGAGGTACTGGGCTTTCAGACCCTTGAACTCGACCGGACGGCCGATACCCTTGTTTATCGGGTATTCAGCCATACATCGTTTATTAAAGGAAGAATGAGCGCAGGATGGTGGCGGCGACAATCAGGAAGATACACGCGCCGAACCACGAGGCGGCGGTCTTGCTCGTGTCTGGGTCACCGGACGAGAACTTGGAATATACCTTCACGCCCCCGATAAGGCCGATAACGGCGCCGATGGCGTAGATTAGTTTCGTGTCGAGTAGGTCAGCCCCATTGCTGGGGCTTTCCCCTCTAAGAACCGTG
>NZ_JAMOKT010000115.1:0-9720 GCF_023656795.1 Parabacteroides caeci | reverse complement strand
CACGGTTCTTAGAGGGGAAAGCCCCAGCAATGGGGCTGACCTACTCGACACGAAACTAATCTACGCCATCGGCGCCGTTATCGGCCTTATCGGGGGCGTGAAGGTATATTCCAAGTTCTCGTCGGGTGACCCGGACACTTCAAAGACCGCCGCCAGCTGGTTCGGTGCGTGTATCTTCCTGATTGTGGCTGCCACCATCTTACGTTCATTCTTCCTGTAATATGGCGAAGTATCCTGTCAACAAGGGAATCGGTCGCAGCCCGGAGTTCAAGGGACTCAAGAGCCAGTACCTGTTCATCTTTGCCGGAGGGTTGCTCGCCCTGTTCGTGGTGTTCGTCATCATGTACATGGCAGGCATAGGCCAGTGGGTCTGCATCGGTTTCGGGGTCATCTCCGCATTGGTGCTGGTCTGGGCGACCTTCAGCATGAACACGAAATACGGCGAATGGGGGCTTATGAAACTCCATGCGCTGCGCAGCCATCCCCGCTACATCATCAGCCGGAGAAAGTTCCTCCGGTTGTTTTCTTCAACTATTAAAAACAGAAAGGCATGAAAAACGTAATGAAAACAGCCACGCTGGAAAGCAAGTTCCCGTTATTGGCCGTGGAGAACGGCTGCATCATCAGCAAGGATGCGGACATCACCGTGGCATACCGGGTGGAACTGCCGGAACTCTTCACGCTGACACGGGCCGAGTACGAGTCCATGCACTCCACCTGGGCGAAGGCGGTCAAGGTATTGCCGAACTACAGCATCGTGCATAAGCAGGACTTCTTCATCGAAGAGGGTTACAGGCCGGACATCTGCAAGGAAGACCTGAGTTTTCTGAGCCGCAGTTTCGAGCGGCATTTCAACGAACGGCCGTACTTGCAGCACACCTGTTACCTTTTCCTGACGAAGACCACGAAAGAGCACAGCCGGACAACCAGCAGTTTCAACGCGCTTACACGGGGATTCATCATTCCCAAAGAGATGCAGGACAAGGAAACCGTTACCCGTTTTATGGAAAGTTGCGGGCAGTTCGAGCGCATCGTGAACGACAGCGGTCTGATCCGTATCATCCGCCTGACGGATGAGGAAATTATCGGAACCAAGAATTCAGCCGGCATCATAGAGAAATATTTTTCCATGTCCCAGGAAGACACCACCTGCTTGCAGGATCTGTCTCTCGGTGCAGGGGAAATGAAGGTCGGGGACAATTACCTTTGCCTTCATACGCTTTCCGATCCGGAAGACCTGCCGTCAAACGTATCCACCGACTGCCGGTATGAACGGCTTTCGACAGACCGGAGCGACTGCCGCCTGTCCTTTGCCGCACCGATAGGCATCCTGCTCACGTGCAACCATATCGTGAACCAGTACCTCTTCATCGACGATTCGGCGGAGATTCTCAGGAAGTTCGAGCAGACCGCCCGGAACATGCACTCGCTTTCCCGTTACAGCCGTTCCAACCAGATCAACCGCGAATGGATTGAGGAGTATCTGAACGAGGCGCACAGCAAGGGGCTGGTTTCCATCCGTGCGCACTGCAATGTCATGGCATGGAGCGATGACCGGGAAAAGCTCAAGCGCATCAAGAACGATGTGGGCAGCCAACTGGCGTTGATGGAAGCCAAACCGCGCCACAACACGGTGGATGTGCCGACCCTGTTCTGGGCGGCGATACCCGGCAATGCCGGAGATTTCCCGTCCGAGGAGAGTTTCCACACCTTTATCGAGCAGGCCCTGTGCCTGTTCATCGGGGAAACCTCCTACAAGGACTCGCTCTCTCCGTTTGGCATCCGCATGGTGGACCGCCTGACCGGAAAACCCGTCCATCTGGATATTTCCGACCTGCCGATGAAGAACGGCACAATCACCAACCGGAACAAATTCATCCTCGGCCCTTCGGGCAGCGGGAAATCTTTTTTCACCAACCACATGGTACGCCAGTATTACGAGCAGGGTGCGCATGTGCTGTTAGTGGATACCGGAAACTCCTATCAGGGACTGTGCAGCCTTATCCATGCGCGTACACACGGCGAGGACGGGATTTATTTCACTTATGAAGAAAAAGACCCGATAGCTTTCAATCCTTTTTACGTGGAAGACGGGATTTTCGATATCGAGAAGAAAGAATCCGTCAAGACGCTTATCCTTACCCTGTGGAAGCGTGACGACGAGCCGCCGACACGTGCCGAGGAAGTGGCGCTATCCAATGCGGTCAATCTCTTTCTGGAGAAAATCCGCAGGGACAGCAGCATAAAACCCTCCTTCAATACCTTCTATGAATTTATCCGTGACGAGTATCAGGATATCCTGAAAGAGAAGCGAACCCGTGAGAAGGATTTTGATGTATGGGGATTCCTGAATGTGCTGGAACCCTATTACCGTGGCGGTGAATATGACTTCCTGCTCAACTCCGACAAGCAGTTGGACTTGCTGAACAGACGCTTCATCGTTTTTGAGCTGGACAACATTCGCGATAACAAAGTGCTGCTTCCGATTGTCACCATCATCATCATGGAGACTTTTATCACCAAGATGCGCAAGTTGAAAGGTATCCGGAAAATAATCCTTATCGAAGAGTGCTGGAAGGCATTGGCATCCGCCAATATGAGCAATTACATCCGCTATCTTTTCAAGACCGTCAGAAAATTTTTCGGCGAGGCCGTGGTCGTGACCCAGGAAGTGGAGGACATCATTTCTTCTCCGATTGTCAAGGGTACCATCATTAATAATAGTGACTGTAAGATTCTGCTTGACCAGCGCAAGTATATGAACAAGTTCGATGAGATCCAAGCGTTGCTCGGTCTGACCGACAAGGAGCGGGCACAGATACTTTCCATCAATATGGCGAACAATCCGTCCAGAAAGTACAAGGAAGTCTGGATTGGTCTGGGCGGTACGCAGTCGGCGGTCTATGCCACGGAAGTCTCACTTGAGGAGTACATATGCTACACTACTGAAGAAACCGAGAAACTTGAACTTATGCGGCTTACGGAAAGAATCGGTGGCAACATCGAACTTGCCATCAAGCAGTTGGCAGAAAGCAAGCGAAACAAGTGATAGGGATTGAAATCATATGGAAACCGAAAAACAATCATGAATCATGGGAATGGAAGAATGGATAAAAGAACAGCAACGCCGCTATCTGGACGAGCCACGCCTCAAGGAGTTGACGGAAGTGATGAAACAGATAAGAAAGTTCGTCCGGGAAAAGGAGTACCGGAAGCTGACGGAACTGGTCAGGCGGTACAGGAAGTCCGAGGATGTGATTACCCAAGTTGCCTGCCTGTTGTCAAACTCGCACCTGTTCCCGACACCGGAAAAAACGGTGGAAACGGACAGGTCAGAATTGATGACGGCATTGAAAAACACGTATTTCATGGAGAAGAACGGTTGCCGGCTTGCGGATGTCAATCCCGAAAAAGCCGATTCCGTCCACGGAATGCTCGCCATGCACACGTTCATGCGGGATGCTTACTTGAAGGTATATCCTGAAAGCAAGCAGGAACGGCCGTCACCGGAAGAAGTACGGTCATCTGTACGGATTCTGGATTTCCATCGGAAAGAGAGTGACGTGTGGGAACTCTGCAACCTGGCTGTGTATCTTATGCCGCCCTCACGGTATGTGGCACTCAGGTACGGGCTTGCGGATGATTATGACAGGCTTGACAGACTGCACCGTTCCGGACCGGAACCGGCATATGACGAGGGGGTGGCATTGGAAAGCCGCCTGTGCAGGAATGCGGAAAAGGCAGCGGAAAGCATCGGGGATGTCCGTCTGCCGGATTTCTACCTGGAAAAGCTGAATGGGGAACTGGAGAATTTGGGACGGATTGCGGCCTCGCCGGATGCCGTCCACGACATACTGCATATCAGTCCTGACTTTCTCACCAAGTACGGCATAGACAAGAACGCTTCCGCGACGGAACGCTCGTGCCAGGCGGAGAAAGCCTACCGGGAGCTGGACGCCCGTTTCGTCAGAATGACCGGACGCAGGCCGTATGCAGACGAATTCTTCGCATTCCTCAGACACGGGAAAGAAAAAGTGGCAGAGGTAGACCGTCCGAGACCGGTACACAAGCCTATCCTCCGGAACCCGCCGTCCAAAGGACGGAAAATGGGAATCTGACTTTTAACAGAATTATTCACAATTAAAAACAGGAACATCATGAAAAAGAAAATTCTTATGCTGTGCATGGGCTGTTTCCTTGTCAGCCTCACAGCGAAAGCCCAATGGGTAGTGAGCGACCCGGGCAATCTGGCGCAGGGAATCATCAATGCCGCCAAGAACATCGTTCACACGTCCTCCACTGCCACCAATATGGCGAATAGTTTTCAGGAAACCGTGAAAATCTACCGGCAGGGCAAGGAGTATTACGACGGGCTTCGCAAGGTCAAGAACCTTGTCCGGGATGCCCGCAAGGTTCAGCAGACCATCCTGATGGTGGGCGATATCACGGACATCTATGTCACCAGCTTCGAGCGTATGCTCAGCGACCCGTATTTTACGCCGGAAGAACTGAGCGCGATTGCTTTGGGGTACACCAAACTGCTGGAAGAAAGTGCCCATCTGCTGAACGATTTGAAGACGGTGGTCAACGAGAACGGGCTTTCCATGAACGACAAGGAAAGGATGGATATCATCGACCGCTGCTACAACGACATGTTGCAAAACCGCAGTCTGGTACAGTATTACACCAACAAGAACATCGGGGTGTCCTACCTGCGCGCCAAGAAACGGAACGACCTGGACCGCGTGATGGCACTCTACGGCTCACCGAACGAACGTTATTGGTAATTATTCCTAATCCGCTTTCATTATGTTATTGTTGGCTATAGATTTTGACAACCTGCATCAGATTTTACAGAATCTGTATGTGGAAATGATGCCGCTCTGCTCAAAGATGACCGGTGTGGCAAGAGGCCTTGCCGGTTTGGGAGCGCTTTTCTATGTGGCGTATCGTGTATGGCAGGCTCTGGTCCGTGCCGAGCCTGTGGATGTCTTTCCGCTTTTGCGTCCGTTCGCCTTGGGGCTTTGTATCATGTTCTTTCCGACACTCGTTCTGGGTACGCTGAACAGCATCCTCTCGCCCGTCGTGAAAGGGACCCATACCATATTGGAGTCGCAGACCTTTGACATGAACGAGTACAGGGCGCAGAAGGACAAGCTGGAGACTGAGGCGATGAAACGGAATCCCGAGACAGCCTATCTGGTCGACAAGGAGACTTTTGACAACAGGCTGGACGAGCTGGGCGCGTTTGACGCTATAGAAGCCTGCGGAATGTATGTGGACCGTGCCATGTACAACATGAAAAGGGCCGTGCAGAATTTCTTCCGCGAACTGCTGGAACTCCTGTTCAATGCGGCGGCGCTGGTCATCGACACGCTGAGGACATTCTTCCTGATCGTGCTTTCGATACTCGGTCCCGTTTCCTTTGCCATCTCCTGCTGGGACGGTTTCCAGGCTTCTCTCAGCCAGTGGTTCGTCCGCTACATCAGTATCTACCTGTGGCTTCCCGTAAGCGACCTGTTCAGCAGCGTGCTGGCGAGAATCCAGATATTGATGCTGCAGAGGGACATCGAACAGCTTTCCGACCCGGATTTCATCCCCGACAGCTCAAACGGGGTTTACATCACTTTCCTCATTATCGGCATCATCGGGTATTTCACCATCCCGACCGTATCGAACTGGATTGTGCAGGCCGGAGGCGGTGCGGGCAATTATGGAAAGAACGTGAACCAGGCGGCATCCAAGACAGGCTCCGTGGTGGCCGGGACTGCCGGAGCGGCGGTGGGAAACATTGCCGGCAGGCTTATCAAGTAATAACAGTATAAAACATTTACAGAATGGAATTCAAATCATTGAAAAATATCGAGAGCAGCTTCCGACACCTGCGTCTGTTCGGAATCGTCTATCTGTGTGTATGCACCCTGCTTGTGGGATTTTCCGTATGGAAGGCTTACAGTTTCGCGGAAGCGCAACGGGAGAAGATCTATGTGCTGGATGAAGGCAAGTCACTGATGCTGGCCCTTTCACAAGACCTGGAGCAGAACCGCCCGGTGGAAGCAAGGGAGCATGTCAGACGGTTCCACGAACTGTTCTTTACGCTCTCGCCCGACAAGAATGCGATTGAAGGCAATATCCGGAGGGCCATGTTCCTCAGTGACCGTTCCGCCTATGCCCATTATGTGGATCTGGCAGAGCAGGGATATTACAACCGGATAATTTCGGGTAACGTGAACCAGCGTGTAGGGATTGACAGCGTCAAGTGCGATTTCCATACCTATCCGTATGAGGTCGTGACCTACGCGAAACTCTCCATTATCAGGGAGAAGAGCGTGACCGAGCGCAGCCTCGTCACGCGTGGCAGGCTGCTGAACTCCACCCGCAGCGACAATAATCCGCACGGCTTCATCCTCGAAGCCTTCCGTGTGGTGGAGAACAGGGATATAAGAGTGTATGACCGTTAAAATTCAGAATGTATGAAAAAGATGTTTGTAAAAATCAAGGAATCCGTGGAAGAAAAGCTGCGGAAGCTGTGTGCCGGGCTTAGCCCGGAAAAGAGAGTGCCGGCAATTGTCATGCTGGCTGCCCTGTTTGCCATCGGAAATTTCTATATGATTTTCCGTGCCATCCATGACATCGGACGGGAGGATGTACGGCCGGAAATCATAGAGATACCCCCGATAGAAATTCCGGATGTCGTTCCTGCCGATACACTCCCGGATAAAAGGGTGCAGGAAATGGAAGAGTTTTTTAACCGATTCAATCAGAAAGAAAATGAGTAATGACGTCAATAAATTGAAACAGAGGCTGGAAATCAGGAAATACCTGGTTTTTGCCGGGATGTTCCTCCTGTTCCTCGGAGCGATGTGGCTCATTTTCGCACCGTCCGAAGAGGAAAAAAAGAAAGAGGAAAAAAATGCGGGATTCAACACCGAGCTTCCCGATCCGAGGGAAGCGGGCATAGAAGGGGACAAGATTGCCGCCTATGAGCAGGCTGACATGAAACGCAAACAGACGGAAAAACTGCGTACGCTGGAGGATTTCTCCGGGATGGCAGACGGGAACTCCGGGACTGTCGTGGAATTGTCACCGGATGCGGATGCCAAGGATGGCAGTTCTCGTGAAGGTGACAGAAGGAATGAAGCCTGTTCTTCATCCGTCTCCGCCTACAATGACATCAACAGGACGCTCGGCAACTTTTACGAGTCACCGCAGGAAGATCCGGAGAAGGAGGCGTTGAAAGCCGAGGTGGAACAACTCAAGCAGGCGGTCGCCGCACAGAACGCGCAGCCGGGTTACGAGGAGCAGGTAGCTCTCCTGGAAAAATCCTATGAGCTTGCGGCCAGGTATATGCCGGGCAATGGCAGTGTGAATACGGACAGCCGTTCCGATAATGAAAGTCCCGGGCGGAACGGAAAGGCGAAAGCCGTTCCCGTGGGGCTGGTTTCCACACCGGTGGTATCATCGTTGCCGCAGCCTGTCAGTGATTCTATACAGCTTACAGGAATGGCACAACCGGAAAGATTCCACACGCCAATCGGTCATAAAGAAGAGAGAAATGTGAGGAATACCATCCGGGCCTGCATCCACGGGGACCAGACCGTCATCAGCGGTCAGGGAGTGAGGATGAGACTGCTGGAGCCAATGCGTGTAGGGAAGCATATCCTGCCCAAAAACTCCCTGCTTACCGGAGAAGGGCGCATACAGGGTGAAAGGCTTCACGTCAATATCCTTCAGGTGGAATATGGCGGTACCATCATCCCCGTGGAACTTGCCGTGTATGACAATGACGGACAGGGCGGCATCTTCATTCCGGGGTCAATGGAGGCTAACGCCGTCAGGGAGGTTGCCGCCAATCTGGGGCAGAATCTCGGCACGAGCATCTCCATCACCAACCAGTCGGCAGGTGACCAGCTGCTTTCCGAACTCGGAAAGGGTGCCATACAAGGTGTCTCGCAGTACATATCCCGGAAGATGCGTGAAGAGAAGGCGCATCTCAAGTCAGGCTATACCCTGATGCTTTATCAAGACAACGATCAATAACAATCCATTAAAATTCAATCGACATGAAAAAGTTTTTTGTAATGCTTGCCCTTGCATGGGGCACTGTGGGCGCTTTCGCCCAAAATGAAGCCGACAGCGTAGCGGCGGTAAACAATGCCGTCACACTGGCCAAGGAAGTGTATCCTCAAAAAGAGGAGGACGGAGACCTCTATCACGGTCTGACCCGTAAACTCACCTTTGACAGGATGATACCTCCATACGGGCTGGAAGTGACCTATGGAAAGACCACGCACATCATTTTCCCGTCATCGGTGCGTTATGTGGATCTCGGTTCTCCGAACCTCATTGCAGGCAAGGCGGACGGTGCGGAGAATGTCATCCGTGTAAAGACCACCGTGAAGGACTTCCGTGAGGAGACCAACATGTCCGTGATTACCGAAAGCGGAAGTTTTTACACCTTCAATGTGAAGTATGCGGAA
This sequence comes from Parabacteroides caeci, assembly GCF_023656795.1. Lineage (NCBI taxonomy): Bacteria > Pseudomonadati > Bacteroidota > Bacteroidia > Bacteroidales > Tannerellaceae > Parabacteroides > Parabacteroides caeci. The sequence goes on along the minus strand of NZ_JAMOKT010000115.1, from coordinate 1,240 downwards.
GAGCCGCTGCTGCTGAATATCGAGATGAAGGATTTCATTCATGACGGAAGTGAGGTGAACCGCCCCAACAACGCCCTTGACATCTACCTGAAGGAATTGGGCTGTGAATCGCCTAAATTGGTACACCTTATCTCGAAGTCCATCCACAAGGACAACAGACGGCACATCAAGCATATCGGAAGCAAGGCGTTCGGCATCCAGTACCTGCTCCGCGGACTCTATACGCACAACGGCTTGCTTTATTTTCATACACAGATAAAGAACCGGTCCAACGTGCCTTATGAGGTGGATTTCGTGACTTTTAAAATTGTGGACAAGAAGCTGATGAAACGTACCGCCATTCAGGAACAGGTGATATTCCCACTGCGTGCTTACGACTATGTAACGTCCGTCGCGGGGAAAAAGGACGGGCGCACCGTTTTCGTCTTCGACAAATTCACCATCCCCTCGGACAAGGTGCTGATGGTGGAGATGCACGAGAAAGGCGGTGGCAGACACCAGACCTTCACCGTGGAAAGTGAGGACATCGTGAGAGCCGGGGTTATCAACGAACTTAAAGTGAAGTAGCCATGAAGAAGTATCTGTTCCTTTTTGTTACAGCCGTGTCGCTTGCCCTGTTTTCAGGGCGGGCGCACGCCCAGCGGTACCTGCCCGGGATGAAGGGCGTGGAACTGCGCGGAGGATTTGCGAACGGCTCAAAGTCCCCCTTGAATTATTATACCGGATTTGCCGTTTCCGGATACACCCCAAAAGCCAACCGCTGGGTCATAGGCGCCGAGTATCTGATGAAGAATTATGGGTATCGGGATGCGAGCGTACCCCGTGCGCAGTTCACGGCAGAAGGCGGCTATTATCTGAAATTCCTGTCTGATCCGACAAAGACGGTCTTCCTCTCGGTCGGCGGTTCCGCACTGGCCGGCTATGAGACCGTGAACTGGGGCGAGAGGATACTGTATGACGGTTCGAGGCTGCTCGCCAAGGATGCGTTTGTCTATGGCGGCGCGATAACCCTGGAACTTGAGGCATACGTGACAGACCGCATCGTCCTTCTTGCCGCTATCCGGGAACGTGTATTGTGGGGAAGCTCGCTGGACCTGTTCACGACACAATTCGGTCTGGGCATCAAATGTTATATATAACATTTGACACCATATGTTAGCTTTCAATTTATGTTGTATAATAATTGTATTTAACTTGTGAACAGTTAGTTGTGTGTTTTGGGAACAACATATTTATTTAT
>NZ_JAMOKT010000114.1:0-9869 GCF_023656795.1 Parabacteroides caeci | reverse complement strand
TTACGGAAACTCTTTTAGTGCTAAATTTGTAAACTTATAACAGCACGGACCTTTTTGGTCCTTTTTGAAACTTTTTTATTTTCAAGAAGGTCAACTTATTTCAGGACAGGACACGTAGTAATTTGAATTAGTAAGGCTAGTAAATGAAAATAGATAGTAGGAAAACAAAAAAGAGGATGTATCCCCTATATTACGATCCCCCAATATATTGCACAACGAAAGTGCACAAAACTATTATTTTCTGCACTTTTGTTGTGCAATTATCGTATATCTGTTCATAAATGATATGCGACGGATAAACTATGATTCAGCAAACTAGGAGGTAAAAACAAAGGACAACGACAAATAGCCGATGCACAAGAAGGGTATGTAGTCAAGGGTGATATTGAAACCGGTTATGGGAATGTGATTCCACTCTGGAATTTTGGAATGAACTATTAATAGAAATATTAGGCATGGATTTCATAGATTAACACGTTTCTTATTTATTCAATCCGTGAAATCGTGAAATCCATGCCTAAAAATTATTACATTGACTGTCCGCCGCCACCGCCACTACTTTCACCACCACTTTTTTGATCATCATTACTGATGCCACGTCTTACTTTCTTAATCGCATCTTTCAATGTTCCAAATCGATAGGATACACTAATACGAAAATCACGAGAACTCCAATGGTTCACAGAATACATTCGGAAAGTAGGATCTGATGTTTCATTTTCAAACTTGAGAGTCTTCCAGAATGGATTATTGGCACTTAAGGAAACTGTTAATTTTTTCTTCATGAAACTCTTATTTACAGAGAACCCTACATTATAATAGGAAGACCCTTTTCCCTGTAAAGTAATCCAAGGAGATGAATAAGAGCCATAGACATTTATAACAAAATCTTTTGGTAGATTAAGCTGGGGACCAGCGTATATATATCCAGTGAAACCACTATTTGACATATTCAATTCCTGAGTAGAATTCGTTTGTAAATCCACATAATTACCACCTGCATTCAAATTAATACGGAATAACGGTATGGGATTCCAACTACCATAAAGATAAAGACCCGCTCTTTGTTGCTTTCCTATATTTCCATAAGTCGACTCAGCTATTCCATCCGAATTAACGAAAGTGTAACGTTCAATAGAGTTGTTTACAAATGTATAGTTAGTACTTACATTAATACTTAACTTCTGCGAAAACATACTATAATTGAAATTCACATTGTTACTCTTCTCTGAATCCAAATTCGGATTACCATAAGAAATATTTTCCGGGTCTGTTGTATTTCTATATGGATTCAAATACCAAATACCAGGACGCTGAATACGCATATTATAACCAATACGCATCTGTTGTGTCATCCCTATCTGATAAGAGAAAGTCACATTCGGTACAACATCAAAATAGTTCGTACTAAAATCTTGCTCATGTGCCTTGGCATACTTTACACTCAAACTTGTTCCTTCTGCACGTACCCCTGCTTTTACTCCAAATTTAGAAAATTTCAACGCATACCCCAAATAACCAGAGTATACATGCTGAGTATGCTTAAAATCACTATTTAATTCAGATTTATCTTCCCAAACAGATGTTGTAGAATTTAATATCTGCCGCAACGTTTCACTATCACTTTGACGGAATATGTATTTACCTCCTACTTCCAAGGTATGATTCTTCCGGATTGGTGTTGTATAATCTACCTGCCCGGTATGCTCCGTCGTTGCTGCATCATTGATATTCCATTGCGGATACAATAGAGAATCCGGATAATTAACCATATTTGTCAATTCTGAACGACCTTCGTTATCATTTGGAGAATTACTGAAACGATATGAGAAAGTAAGTAATTCATCTTTTTTACTGGTTGAATGCTGATAATCCACATTTAAATCTGTTGAACCAAACACATATTTAGCATAACTGTTACGATCATAATGATAAGCCAAATCAGGATTTTGATTAATCATTTCCACAAAATTCTCAGAAAGATTTTTACTATTTCCTCTATACAAATTGGCTCCAACACTAATAAGATTCAATGTATCAATCTCATAACTTGCTTCTAAATAACCATATTGAAATGGTCCTTTACGCTTACTACGACCATTTTGATTCATGATACTCTCTTTACCCGGAATCAGATTTTCACGATTCATATAAGAATCAGTCCACGGGGAATTCTGATTATTATAGTTATAATTGGCTGTCAACCCTAGACTTCCTATTTTAGCTGAAATATACGCGCCACCACCAAAGCGCCCTAAAGTACTTGCGTTTGCACGAACATTTCCAGTATACCCTTGCAGCGCATTCTTTGTAGTGATAATATTAATGATACCACCCACACCTTCTGCATCATATTTGGCACCCGGATCAGTAATTACTTCAATATTCTTAATTGAACTTGCAGGCATACCTTTTAATACATCTGAAGAATTTTCCCCACTTAACAGGTTCGAAGGTTTACCATTCATATATATTTTAAAGTTGGTAGAACCTTTCAGCTGTATCTTATCTTCACCATCAACAGTAATCATAGGAACTTTCCGGAGCATATCCAATGTATTATTAGTTTGTGCTTCTGGATCATCTTCCAGACTATAGGTAAGTTTATCTATTTCTACCTTCACCAATGGTTTCTGAGCAGTAACCGTCACTTCCTTGATCTGCTGAGAATCGTCATTCATATACAACTTTCCTAGATCCAGGCTTTTCTTGTTTTCAGACAATGTAAAGCGTTTTACGGCAGGAAGCTTCCCCAAAGATTGCATGGACATGATGTATGTACCGGGTTGTTTTAATGTGGTGGTAAACTTTCCATCATCATCACAGGCCAGCAGTTTGATTGCTTTCTGGGGCGCATTTGCCAAAGCGATACTCAACGTGGCATAAGGAACTGTTTCATTAGACAGGGAATCAACTACCTGTCCCTTGATCGTGTAATCAGCGGCATTCTGGTTCTGCGCACACAAAGGCACAGTCATCATCAACACCAACACTAAGTAGAGCAGTTTTTCTTTCATCAAATTTAAAGAATTTAGAGGTTATCGATTGATTTATTATATTTATTACTTAAAAAATAGTGTAAACCCGATACAAATGTATAAGATTCTACGAAATCTTCGTATTTAGCAGGATTAAAGATTTGTAAAAGATGTATTTTGCTGTTCGATTAGATGAATTTGTTTTAAATTTGTAGGAATTACTATTAATAAATATAGATATGAGAAAGATTTCAATCATTTTAACCGCTTTATTATTCATTTCCGTTATGAATGCACAGGATCTTAAAGTCATTAAACTCAATGCCCCGGACAAGGCTCGCGGGACAGCTGTTATGAAAGCATTTTCCGACCGTCATTCCGATCGCGAATATGCTGCGAAAGAACTAAGCGCACAGGATCTTTCAGATTTGTTATGGGCTGCCAACGGCATTAACCGTACAGACGGAAAACGCACGGCTCCGTCGGCTTTGAACAAACAGGATATCGATGTGTATGTTATTATGAAAGATGGCGCTTATCTATATGATGCAAAAGCCCATGCACTGAATCCGATAGCTAAAGGTGACCATCGTGCTGCCGTTGGAGGAGGACAGGATTTCGTTAAAGATGCTCCCGTCTGTCTCGTTCTGGTATCCGACCTCTCCCGTTTCGGTAAAGTCGGAGATCATACAAAACTGATGGCGGCAATGGATGCCGGTATCGTTTCACAAAATATAAACTTATGTTGTGCTGGCATAGGATTGTCTACAGTACCTAGAGCAAGTATGGATCAGGCAACTTTGAAGAAAATCCTCAAACTGACAGACAACCAGGTATTGATGATGAATAATCCGGTTGGCTATCCGAAATAAATCAGACATTGTCAGATGTGAAACATTTTTCTACTTATACGCCAAAACCTTTTTTCACAAATGAATTGAAGATTATTATGTACATTTGCCGAAAATTTGACAAAATGCCTACAATTTTCATCGCTCTTTTTTGCGCTTACTTTGCAGGGAATATTTATATATTCATCAGAGGGGCACAGACGCTTGTGGCCCAGCCTTTCGGCGTAAAGGTGCTTCTGACAGTTCTATTCTGGAGTTGTGCACTTGCATTCGTAGTCAGTATGCTGGCAAGGAATGTAAAATATCCGGACGTGGTGGCACATACCATACACGAGGTGGGAACCGGCTGGCTGGTTTTTACTTTATATATGGTATTATTTCTGGTTGCGTTCGATATATTCAAACTTTTCAACGGGAGCTTTAAATATGGGTTTTACATCTCACTTCTACTGACACTCAGCCTGTTAAGTTACGGTTATTATCATTATCAACATCCGAAGACACAAGTTTTCAACATAGTTATCAACAAGGTAGTCAACAGTAATCAACAACCGATGAAAGTTGTTGCCATAAGCGACATCCACCTGGGTTACGGCACAAACAAGGCACAACTAAAGAAATATGTAAACATGATCAATGCCGAACAACCGGACCTGATCCTGATCGGAGGAGACTTGATAGACAACAGCGTAACGCCTCTTTATGCAGAGAATATGCAAGAAGAACTTTCGCAACTGAAAGCGCCGCAAGGCATTTATATGGTTCCGGGAAACCACGAATATATCAGCGGAATAAAGAAAAGCGTTGATTTTATCCAATCGACCCCGATCAAACTGTTACGCGACACAGTGGTTACACTCCCCAATGGGCTTCAGATAGCCGGACGTGACGACCGTCATAATCCGTCACGCTTATCCCTTCAGGCTTTATCGCAAAACATTGATCCGGATAAACCTGTTATTCTTTTGGATCATCAGCCGTATGACCTGCAGGAAACGGAGAAAGCCGGCATAGACCTTCAATTCAGCGGACACACACATCGGGGACAAATCTGGCCGATGAGCCTGCTGACAGACCGCTTGTTCGAGCAAAGTTATGGATACAGACAATGGGGTAACAGCCATATCTACGTATCTTCCGGCTTATCACTCTGGGGACCTCCTTTCCGGATCGGGACGAGCAGCGAGATGGTGGTATTCAATATTGCATTCAAATAAGGCCCCGCAAGGCAAACTGGTATGAAAGTCTTTATTCAATCGATAGTAGCACAATTGTTACTGAATCCCTATATCTTTTGGAGGGGCTATCAGGCAATACCGGCTAAAAAAAGCTGGCGTATTCCTTATACATTATTCTTTATACTGGAACTGGCGATTTACTTCTTCGGATTTTTCTTCCGCAAGGAATTGCCGGATCATATAATGACCACGATCCAATATATCTGCAACACCTGGTATATTGCTTCCGTCTATATCACGCTTTCATTGCTGACGCTGGAAGTGCTCAGACTATCCGACCGTTTCTTCCATTGGTTTCCCCAATGGCTGACACAACATTGGAAACAGGCTAAGTTAACCCTGTTTTTTGTAATTATAGCCGGAGTATCTTGCCTGATGGTGAAAGCCTACCTGACCGTCGCCTACCCGATAGTCAAAGACGTATATGTCACTCTGCCCAAAGGGAGCAGCGACCGCGACAGCCTGACTGTGGTTATGATGAGCGATTTGCATATCGGTGAAGTGATCGGTAAACAGCTGGTTCAACGCTATGTCGCACTAAGTAACGCCCAACACCCGGATATGGTCGTATTGGTTGGCGACATTATGGATTACGAATCCCGTTTTGCCGAGATGGAACATATAGAAGATGATTTACAGCAACTAAAAGCACCGCTGGGTGTATACGTCGTAAACGGCAACCACGAATACCGTGCCAACCGTTTTGCCAAATATCGCTGGCTGGCAAAAACCGGAGCCGTACATCTGATTGACTCGGTCGTACAACCCGATTCAACCTTTTACCTGATCGGCAGAGACGATTATATCAATAAAAAACGGCAGGCTTTACATACGTTAATGGCGGACATCGATACCACCAAACCGATTATTGTTCTGGATCATCAACCTTGGTCATTTGCAGAAATGGCCATGAACGGCGTGGATCTGGGACTTCACGGACATACCCATAACGGGCAGTTATGGCCCTATCCCCTGTTAATGAAACTGATCTATGAATGTCCCTACGGTTATCATAAAAAAGGTCCAACCCAGTTTTATGTATCTTCCGGCATAGGTATAGCCGGCCCTCCTTACCGGGTCGGAACTGTATCCGAATTGGTTGTTCTGCATATTAAATTCAAATAAAAGCCGGAAATCCTTTTCACAAAATAAAAAAGGGAATAAACAATTTTGTTTACTCCCTCAATATATCGGTCTTATAAATTCTATCCTACAGTCTGATCAAACGCATAGGCTATATTACCTCCTTTGGTCGAAGAATCGGCTTTTTCGTCAGCCGGTTTGGTTTCTCCTTCTTCCGGGGTGCTTAATGTCTTGCTATATAATTCAGGGTTGCTCAGAACTTCGATCGCTTTATCCAGTACTTCGTCATCTTTCAGGCTTTCAAGCAGTTCGCCTTTCTGGAAATAATAGCGTTTTACGATCTCCGAAGCCAGCAACTTTTTAATCTGATCCTTATAAAGGTCGAAATCCCGGTCCAGATTTGGAGTTAAGCGGGCCTCCAGTTCAGTGAAAATAGTTGAATCCCTATCTGTATAGCCTTCTAACTGGGCTACTTCTTTCAGGTTTTTCAAAATCTTTTCACTCTGACGGTCATAAGTGAAATTCTTTTCTTTCGCATAGTTTTTGAATGCTTCAAAATCCTCATCGGAAACAGTAAACTCTTCCACAGAAGGAATTGTCTTATGTTTCTGTGCCCAATCCGTAACAAAGTCCACCAGGACAAAATCGGTCACCAGATAATACATGATAGTCGGCATCTCTTCTTCCTCTATTTCAAACTCCGGACGTACACCGCCACCGTCACGGACAGGACGCCCTTTCGATGTATAGAATACAGATGTCAGGCTATCCGGAATAGCAGCCACACTGCCGTCCGCCTTCCTGTGGGAATAATCCATCTGCTGGATGCAACGGCCGCTGGGGATGTAATATTTACTCATTGTTACTTTCAGACGCCCTTCATAAGGAAGTTCACGGGTAGACTGTACCAAGCCTTTTCCATACGAACGCTGGCCTACCAATACGGCACGGTCCATATCCTGTAATGCGCCGGAAACAATTTCGGCTGCAGAGGCCGAATTGCCATTGATCAGGACTGCCATCGGCATTACTGTATCAATCGGTTCATTGGATGTACGGTAAGTACGGTCCCACTGACTGACTTTGCCTTTGGTAGATACTACCTCTTTCCCTTTCGGGACAAACATACCAACGATCTGAGTGGCACTTTCCAACAGACCACCTCCGTTATTCCGTAAATCCAGGATCAATGATTTTATCTGATGATTCTTCTTTAAATCTTCCAGGGCATTTTTCACTTCCTGTGCGCTCTTATCGGTAAACCCTTTCAGATAGATGTACCCGACACCATCGCCACGAACACCATAATAAGTAACCTGGTCTACCAGGATCTGCTTACGGACCAGTTCCACTTCGCGGGGTTTCTTTTCGTTCGGACGCTGTATCTTCAATACCATTTTTGTATTGGGCACTCCTTTCAGCAGTTCACTGACTTCACTGGATGTTTTATTGCTCGTATCGATTGTATCGATAGCCAGGATGCGGTCTCCGGCTTTCAACCCCGCCAAAGCAGCTGGCATACCTTCAAAAGGTTCAATGATATACACTCCTCCTTCTTTCCGCTCACGGATATAAGAACCGATACCGCCATATTCGCCGGTAGTCATTATTTTCAGTTCATCCATATCCTGTTCCGGATAATAGACAGTATAAGGGTCCAGACCACTCAACATGGCATTGATCCCTCTCCGGACTGTTTTTTCAACATCCACCGAATCCACATAGAACATTTCGACCTCTTTCACCAAAGCATTGAAAATGTCCAGGTTCTTACTTACTTCAAAGCGGTTATCTTTCTGAGCCTGTCCCGGCAAAATACTCCCAGCCAGGAGCAATAAGCAAAACAAACCTATCAATCTTTCTCGTCGTACCTTCTTAAACATAGAATATTTAGTTAATTAACGATGTAAATGTATACATAAAACCCTTTTCAGGATAATATCGCATCTACTTTTAACTTTATTTGTTCCCATTTGTCATCCGGAATCTGAGCCCCGATCACATCTATAATATATCCGGCCAGAAGCGAACCGATCCGGGCCGACTGTTCCAATGTAGCTCCCACAGATTGCCCATACAGGAACCCGGCAGCAAAATGATCGCCGGCTCCGGTTGTATCGACCGGCTTGCCTCCTTCTGCCGGAACGGCAATGACCTGTCCTTTACTTCCCACTAACGCACCTTCCTTACCCAGAGTAACCAAAGACACCTCTACCATTCCGGAAAGCACCTTTACCGCTTCCTCTGCTTTCAGACCGGTAAAAGCCTCTGCTTCACTTTCATTAGAGAAAAGAATATCGACATATTCAGGAATAATATCATCCAGCAATCCCTTAAATGCATTTACAATATTAAAATTAGAAAGGTCGAGAGCCACTTTCAATCCCAGTTTTTTTGCTTTTTGCATGGTAGTACGAACCAACTCTTCGTTTACCAGCAAATATCCTTCTATATATATACAGTTATACCGGCTAAGGATCTCCTCCTTTATTTCATCCGGCGTAATCGTTGGAGCCGGACCGAGGAATGTACCCATCGTACGTTCGCCGTCTTTTGAGATCAATACGGTACAACTGCCCGAAATACCCTCTGTCTTTATAAAATAAGGAGACACGTTCGCATCCTGCAACGCCTTTTCATAATATTCACCAACCGTATCCGTACCGATCTTTCCTATAAAACCGGTATTTGCTCCCAGGCAAGCCATTGCACGCATCGTATTACAAACAGAGCCACCCGGAGCCTGGCTTTTCTCCAACCGTTCCTGTGTTTTACGGATAGTGATCATCTGTTCCTGACCGATCATATCCATTGCCCCCTTCTTTATACCCACTTCTGCAAGCACATCATCACTATCTAACCGAAGTAAAACATCTACCAAAGCGTTTCCTAAGCCTATCGTATTCATTTTTTCAAATTTTTTCTGCAAAGATATTGCATATTTCAAAAAGAACCTCTACTTTTGCAGTGCAATTTCAGAAAGGCATACAACAAGCCGCTGAAAGATTGAAAATTCTTCCTTAGCTCAGTTGGTTAGAGCATCTGACTGTTAATCAGAGGGTCCTTGGTTCAAGTCCAAGAGGAAGAGCAAAAGACATCGGGAAAGACTGAAAAACATATTTTCTTCCTTAGCTCAGTTGGTTAGAGCATCTGACTGTTAATCAGAGGGTCCTTGGTTCAAGTCCAAGAGGAAGAGCGAAAAGACATCGGGAAAGACTGAAAGACATATCTTCTTCCTTAGCTCAGTTGGTTAGAGCATCTGACTGTTAATCAGAGGGTCCTTGGTTCAAGTCCAAGAGGAAGAGCGGAAAAAAGAGATACTTCAGTGAGGTATCTCTTTTTTTATAAGTATCTCCTACCGGAATCGTTTATAACTAAGTCCGAAAACAACTTATTCTAAAGATAAAAACAATAGCTTCTAAACCCGAAAGCTATTGCTTTTGCAAAATACCATCCCGGTGACGTTCTATCATGACCGGGATGGCATTCCGATATCATCTTGGTGATACAGAATCAATCAAAGCATCTCAAAGTTAACGCAACAGGGAATGTTTCAGGTATAATCAGTTTTGAACTATTTTCTTTAATGGGGCAAAGCCCCATGCCGCAGGCTCTCTTTTGCCGTCAGTTTCAACTCAATGTCATCAATTTAAGAAAAAATACCCTTAAAACGAAAAAAGCCATTGGAAATATCAAAGAAAGAATTACTTTAAAGTTAC
>NZ_JAMOKT010000113.1:0-10064 GCF_023656795.1 Parabacteroides caeci | reverse complement strand
TTGCATGATTCCGCTTGGCAACAGGAACAACACAACTCCGGAAAGAGTTGAGAATATAATCCATAAAATGATATGTGTCCACACACGCCGTTTGGTAATGTAAAAACAATCAAGCAACATTATCAATGCCGAACTGAACAGAGAATAGCACAGGAAGTATGTGGACATGTTCATCAATATGGAAGAATCCGCATTTTTGAATCGAATACCAAAGAAGAAATGTACCGAATAATTTGCCGAAAGCAGCAGCATAGCTATACCCATAATCTGTCGGGAGCGGAGATAATTCTTGAAAATTTTCTTTTCAGGAGTCTTTGCAAACAAAAAATAAAAGCCGAAGAATAACATCAACGGCAGTGCGGCACAAAGTGAAAAACTGTATATAGATGGTTCCATTGTTATGCTTATTTGATTTTGATACAAAGTTACGAAAAATATTGGTTTTCAGGATTATTTTCCTGAGTTCTTTTTTATATTTTAATCATACGGAAACGCTTTGATATTATACAGTTATCGGATTCACTTTCATGGTGGAGAGATTCAGGTACAGCCCGTGATGCTCGATCATACCGTTGCGGAACATTTTCCACAGGATGTTGCAGCCGAGCTGTGCCAGTGTGGAGTTGATGAACAGGTCCTGTTTCTCCAGAGCCTCCGCCAGCGAACAGCTCGGTCCGGAATCCTTTTCCTTCACTCTTGCGTATTTGACATATCGTGTGATCACCTTCAGCGATTCCACCGTTTCGTACAGCTTGGATGCCGGCTGTCTGATTTTCTTAGGTACGGTTCCGAGGATGACCTGTCCCGTATTCTGCATGTTGCCGAAGTCCATCCAGTACAGTGGTGTTTCGTGGCTTCTGTATTCCGAAACCGGCACGGCTTTCAGTATGTTCCAGAGGTCGAGACGGGACTTTATGTTGTCCGTGCAGGTAATCATTATGTTGGCCAGATTATCCCGTCTGGCGTCCTTCAGGGCTGCCGGATAGATGTCCGGTACCGCCTTCCAGTCGTTGCCGAAGAAGTTGTTCATGCGTGTGACGAGGCACTGCGCCTTGTTCAGTCCGATGTCCGAAGGGCTGAAGAGCTGCCGCCCGATGTTGGCTTCCGTCACGATGTCGGAATCATACAGTGTCACGAACAGTCCGGGATGTCCGAGTCCCCTCAGTGCCGTGTCAAGCCTGGCCAGGCAGGTAAGCACCTGTGAGCCTGTTCCTCCCGCTCCGATAAGGTTTACCGTTACCGGATGCTGCGGGTTTATGAGATAGTTGTCGATGTAGTGTACTCTTTTCATTTCAGTATGTCTTTAAGTTTCATGTTGTTCAGTTGTTTCAGTTCGTCGAGGTTGAAGTCCCTGTCCCGTGCCGCCTTTGCCACCAGCACGAGGTTTGACCTTGTCGGGTTCCCGTTCCCTCCCAGGTGGGTGAATTCCGTCAGCCAGAATTTCCGTTCCCAGTACTGCAGCAGCTTTTCATAGGTCAGGTCCTTCGGCAGCTCTATCCTGGCGTTTCCCAGACATACGCTGGAACCTGTCACGTTGAAGAACGGTGCGGCATACAGTACGGTATCCGGTCTGGGAACGTTCCCCTTGTAGGCATAGATTCTCATTCCGTGCTCTCCGGCCTCGTAGATTACTCCCGGCAGGTAATATTCCGCGTTTTCTATTTTGAGTGCGGTGCTGAAGAACATCATCCGCTTGTGCGGTGGATTGTACCACACGTATCTTTCGCTGCCCTTGCGCGAGTCGCAATACAGCAGGTTGTCGGGTATCTTCCCGTATGGAGTGGTACCGTGTCTTTCCGAGTATTCCTTCACGAGGGTGTTCATGAATTCCAGTGTCACCGGTCTTCCTTCCGTCATGTTTCCCCGGTCGTCAATACCCCGGATTTCAAGGAAGAAGTTCTTGTCCCCTTCCGAGGCATAGGCTATCAGTGCCGCCCTGGGGTTGAGCGGTGTCTTGATCTTTCTGGTCAGTTCGTTGCTGTCTATCATATGCTTTCAGATTGGTTTATATTGTGATGTTGATAAATTTTTCCGCCCATTTGAAGAAGCGTTCCGGGTAGTCGTCCATGCGGAACAGTTCCTCCGTTTCCGGAGACAGGTCACAGGTGGTGACCGGAATGATGTCGTATGTCTCCCGGCTGTAGGAGTTGTAGTAGTCCACGAGGTTGTCCGTCACGGGATCATTGCAGTCATAGACGACCCTTATCTGCCTGTTGAGATACATGGGCAGGTAGTCCGGTTCCTCTTCATAAAACGGGTCGTAGCCGTATTCCATGATGCCGCGTTCAGGCGAGAGGAATTCCAGACCTTCCTTCATGGCGGAGAGCAGGGACTGTTCGTATCCGTTCGCCGGCTTATACCGTCCGATTGCCTTCGGCAGGTCCTTGTAGTAGGATTTCCGTTCCACTCTCCTGAGCAGACTGTGTATCCTGCCTTTCTCGTATGAATGCAGCAGTTTCAGCCGTTTTTTCCTGTCGTCCTGTTCGTCGTCATTCTCTTCAGCCAGCCAGGTAAGCGCATATTCCGTGTCATCCTCGTCCAGTATGGTGTCAATTCCGTTTGCCTGCATCAGGTTGTGGATGAAGGTGACAGATATGCGTCTCAGTTCCGGCCCGAGATTTTCCACAAATTTCACAGGGAAGTAATACAGCGTAAGTTCTCCCCATCTGTGGCATTTCCAGAGACGGAAAATGAGTCTTTCCCCATCCTGCTCGATGTTTACATTCATGTCATTGCCGACAAGGTCGCTCATTTCATCATGCAGTCTCGTTATTCCTTCCGCCATTGTGAGTCCCGGTGCATGTACCGCTTCCTTTTTCATAAGACTCGCATATCTGAAAAAGGAATCACGCAGGTACTCGTAGTTTTCCCGCGTGATCAGGTTGCACGGCTTTCCGTCAGGACTTTCCGAGAACAGTTCCGGCGGAGGCATCGGCGTGAATGTGGTGTTCAGAAAAGAATTACGGCACCGCTGGGTGCCGCAATCCGTTTCTTCCTTTCCGTGCCGTAATGCACCTTCCTTTCGGTTTCCGCAATGATAAGTCTCGCGAGCTGTTCCGCCTGATATCCGTCCAATGGTACACATGATTTCTTCTTTTTTCTGTAGTCCTTTGCCATATCCTTTATCCTTTTGTTCCGATAGTTGTCTTGAACTCATATTCTGTCATGTCCTCCCTGATGACCGGTCCGTGAACGGTAGCCGTCGTCAGTTCCGGGTACATGTTCGAATAGTAGTTCATGACCATGTCCGGCGAGATGTTCGGATCCGGGTCCTGAAGAGTAATATACTCTGTTCCTTTCTTGAATCTGAATGAGCGTGTCATTCCTTTAATTTCGAGTGCCATGTCTTAAACTGTCTGATAAGGTGAATACTTGGGTTCCAGCATGGACTGCGGGAAATCGATGTATTCCTCGTAGTCCTTCTCACTGTATGCGGGGTGTTCCTGATCGGAGAGGTACGGTTGCTGTTCGTCCTCCTGCATGAACCGTTCTTCCTGCCAGTCCTGAATTTCAGGCTGCGGCGGATATTGAGGTTGGGAAGGCTGCTGTCCGCCTGTCAGCTGTACGTATTGCGCGTGCGGCTGTATCTGCGGTCTTGCTTGCGGCTGTGGCGGCTGTTGTTGCGGTGGCCATATTCCTGGCTGTTGCGGATGCTGCGTGTATGCCTGTTGTGGTCTCTGCGGTACCGGCTGTTGCGGACGTTGCGGTTGCGGATTTCTCTGTACCGGTGTCTGTGTGTATACCGGCTGTTGGGAGTGTGGCTGTTGCTGCTGTACCGAAGGTTCCGGCTGTGCCTCCTGTTCCATCAGGTCGAAGAGGCTTCCCCGGTTCATTTCCGTGTCGGCTGCCTTTATCTTCTCCTCGATTTCCTTCAACTGGGCGGCATTCGCGTGTGCTTTCGCCTGTGTAAGCACGCTGACGGCTTCCCGATGGTTCCTGGCGGCTGTCAGTTCTTCCGCCTTCTTCATCAGTTTCTCGTACTTCTCCCGTTTCTCGCGTTCTTCCTTCGTCTCCTTGGATTTCGCTTCCTTGGCGGCCTTGCTGCTGGCGGCGGCCTTGTCCGCCTGTGCCTCAAACTGTGCCATGTTGGAGATCAGCCCGCACGCTTTCTGTATCGGTCTTGTGACTGCCTGCAGGAATCCTGTGTCAAGTTCCTGCGGTGTGCCCGTGACAGTCAGCGGCACGATGTGGTTCTGGGCCTCGTCCTTGAGTCCGTTCGATTTGGGCAATGTGGAAACGGTCAGTTGTCCGTTTGTCTTGCGGATGACGATCGTGAGGTCCACGCTTTCCGTCATCATCTGGTGGATTGCTGTAAAAAACATAATTTCAGATATTAAATGATTAGACGATGTGTTTCAATATTCGCTGAATAATTCAGCCAGCAGCCTGTTCCTATCCGGATGTCTGCATATTTCCAGAACGGGGTTCAGCAGCTTTGAGATGTGAACGGGACCTGTGGTTCCCCTTGGCGGCAGCTTGATTGCCGGTTGCGGGACGTGTACTTTCGGTCTTCTTGTCACGGGCATCCCTATCGGAGCTGGTGACTGTCTTGTGATGATCGCTTGTTGCATATTCTTTAATTTTTAACTGTGAATACCCGGGCTTTGGCAGCCCGTTGAACTACAAGGGCCCAACGGCAAATGCTTCCGGAAAGGCAGGGTTTTCGGGAAAAATACCGGAGCGCAGCGAGGATGATTTTTTCCGAAACCGCTTGCGGCCTGACCTTGCCGTCCGACAAGAAGCGTTTGCCAACTTTGCCCTGTAGTTCTCGGTTTGCCAATGTCTGTGTTTTCCGTCCATTCCCTTTTCTTTCCGTGTCATTTCCGGCTGTGACGGATACAAAAAGAGCCGCCCGCTCCCGGACAGCTCCCTTATGCTGCAATGATAAATTCCGTGCATGTTCCATATCGTCAGATTTCAGAAGACCAGAAAACTCAGTATGCACAGAATGATTGCCAATGCCACGAGAAAACAGGCTATACGGTAGAGGAACCTGAAGAGTCCCCTGAAACAGATGATGGCCACGGCAGTCCATACAGGCGATATACCGTGGGAATAGAGCCAGCTGAATATGATGGCTGCTGTTACGGCCAGCGCGAGTGTCCTTGCCCATCTGCTGTCCGCTATCTTTCTGATACGTTCTTTTGCTTTCATAATCTTCATTTGTTTGGCGGGAATGCCATTCCCGGTTTCAGGGGCTTTCTTGCAGTCCGCCTCCACAGGCAAGGTTTTCGGGAAAAATACCGGAGCCTCTGGCGAGGATGATTTTTCCCAGAAACCGTAAGGCCTGACCTTGCCGGTGGAAACGGGCGGGCTGCGACCTTTGCCCCGCGAATCGGGATGGCTTCATCATTTCCTTTTCCTGCCGTTCCCGTTTTTGGGGAACGAGAGTGTCAGGGTGAACCCGGCGTCAAAGGTGACCGAAGCGTCGAAAGCCACGCCCTTCTTTCCCTTGAATCCCTTGATAAGGCGTGTGGAACCGGAGGAGAAAAGCTGTTCCAGATGCTGGTCCGTCAGTTCCTTGTTCAGGAATCTGCGGTACACGGTCAGTCCGCACCCTTTATTGTCGCAACGGGCACTCTTTTCCCTGACGATAATGTGTCCGGTCTTGCATTTGGGACAGGTGAATGTGCGGGCGGCTGCCGCCGGAAGGCTGAGGTTCAGGATTTCACGGGTAGCCTTGCGGGTGTAGTCCGTGATGGATGCCATGAACGTGTCCGGTCCGAGCGTGTGCCGCTCTATCTGGAGCAGGGTCTTCTCCCAGCTTCCTGTCAGGGAAACATCCGCCACGAGCATGTCCTTCACCGCATCGTAGATATGGAGTCCCTTTTCCGTGGGGACGATGCTCTTGCCGGAGCGGGCGATATAGTCACGTTTGAACAGTGTGGTGATGATGGCGGCTCTTGTGGCGGGCGTGCCGATGCCCAGCTCCTTCACGGCCTCGCGTGCCTGTTCGTCGGCTATCTCCCTGCCGCAGGTCTCCATTGCTGCCAGCAGCGTGGCCTCGGTATAGGGCGGTCTGGGCACGGTCTTCTTCTGGGACAGTCCGAATCCTGAAACAGGAACCGTGTCCCCTTCGGCAAATACGGCCGTACCCTCGTCGGTTTCCGGCTCGTCGTCCTGCCTGTCCTCTTTCCTGCAGAAGATGCCGCGCCATCCCGGACTGACGACAAGGGAACTTTTCGAGCGGAAATCCATGTTGTCCAGGCGACATTCCATAAGAATCAGTTCCTTCTCGCAGCAGGGCGAGAACGCCTCCAGCATACGTCCGGCTATCAGCGTATAGACGGCCTCCTCCGCTTCGGAAAGCCCTTCGGGTGCGATGCCGGTCGTGATGAGAGCATGGTGGTCCGTCACTTTACGGTCGTCCACGCTACGGGTGTTGAGACGCGCAAAGTCAAGGATTCCGGCACTTGTGGCGAATTCGGGCATGGCCATTATCCTTTCCAACAGACCGGGCACGCAGGCCATCACATCGTGCGGGATATACCGGCTTCCCGTTCTCGGGTAGGAAATGAGCTTCTTCTCGTAGAGCGACTGGGCGATGTCCAGCGTCTTTGCTGCGGGCAGGTCGAGGTGCACGTTGCAGTCCTTCTGGAGTGCCGTTAGGTCGTAGAGCAACGGCGGCTGTTGCAGGCTTTTCCTGCGCTCCACCTTCGTGACCGTCGCCGAAGAATCGGGAGAGAGACTGCGGTAGGCGGCTTCCGCCTTCTGCCTGTCGTCAAAGGTCGCGGGATGGAAGAAGCGGCGGTGTGACGTGCCGCCATTGAGGGTGACATGCAGCTGCCAGTATGGTGTGGATACGAAACTGCGGTTCTCCCTGTAGCGGCTGCATATCATGGCGAGCGTCGGAGTCTGCACCCGTCCGATCGAGTTGTTGGACGAGCCGGAAACGATGGCCAGGGCACGGCTGGCGTTCATGCCCACCAGCCAGTCTGCCTTCGCGCGGCTGTCGGCGGCGGTATACAGGCTGTCGTATTCCGAGCCGTCCTTCAGTTCCTCCAGACCTTTTCGTATGGCCTCGTCAGTAAGCGAGGAGATCCACAGGCGTCTGAACGGTTTCGTGCAGCCCAGAAAGTCGTATATCCAGCGGAAGATAAGTTCCCCTTCACGACCGGCATCGGTAGCCACGACGATGCTGTCACAGCGGTTGAACACGCTTTCTATGACTTTCAGCTGTTTCGAGGCGGCGATGTCCGTAACCATTCCCCTGTCCGTGCGCATCTGTCGGGAGACCAGGCGGAACGGGTCCGGCAGCATCGGCAAGTCCTCCTCCGCCGTTTTCGTATAACCATAAGTGTCCGGTATGGCCAGTGACACGAGGTGTCCCAGTGCCCAGGTCACCATATATCCGTTACCGGAACAGTAGCCGTCATTTCTTGTATCAGCCCCGACTACACGGGCAATGTCCATGCCTACACTCGGCTTTTCTGCGATGATTGCTATCATATTGTAAGATAAAAATTAAGCCGTTTCCCGTTTTCCATGCGGAAGACAGGAAACGGCGGTAAGACATCGGTTTACTTGATAATTGCTCCCAGATTATTTGCCCAGCGGTGTCACTCCCTGGATTTCCAGTAGCGGGGACTCGCCCTTACGGACCAGTTGGAGCGTGGCGTCCATCACCACGTCCACGCCGAGGAGCACGAGGCTCAGGGACATCACTTTCGTTTTCTCTCCCCTGAGGAGGGTGTCCATTTCGCCGGAGAGTTCCAGCTCGTCCTTCATGATACCGATACCGGAGAGTTCGTCCCAGTTCACTTCATCAGCCTTGAAAGGCATGTCGTTTCCGTTTTCCTTTTTCATATTTCTTTCTTTTTTTGATTCAACATTCATTTTTCAGTAACCTGTTGTCAGGCAATGCTCGCACCTTTTGACTTGCGGTTTCCCTGTTCCTGTCGCTGGCTGTTGGCCACCACATTGCGCTGCGAGGCATCACGCTTGCGGTCAGGATTCTCGTTGTAGAAGTCCAGACGCCCCTGGTTGAAGTTCGCCTTGACGTACTGCGAGATGGTCTTCCCGTCATATCCCTTGATGCCTTCCACCAGCACGGCCTTTCCGCTCTGCAGGTCCGCACGCTGCTGTCTGGTCAGTTCCACGTCCCATACCTTGGGTGGAATCTTGAAATCCTCGCGCTGCTCGAAGCCGTCCGGCGTACGGGAGTAGCTCAGGCGTCCCGTTTCCAGGTCGGCCTTGATGAAGGAGGAGAATTCCTCTCCCTTGCGGTTCACCATGTCATTGAGGAAAATCACCTTGCCGTCACGGAGCTGCTGCTGTTCCTCCGCCGTAATCTTCACCCCGTTGATTTCGTTGGGAATATAGATTTCGCGTGCGCCTTCCGGAGAGTCCGGATTATAGCGGGTGTAGGACGGGCGGCCTGTCGCCTCGTCCAACTTCACGTAGGAGGAGAACACCTCGCCGTCCTTGCGCTGCATTCCCTCCACGAAGATGGCTTTTCCAGCGTTCAGGTCCTCAATCTGTTTCTGTGTCAGTTCCACGCCCCCGAGTGTCTGGCGGTTGAAGAGCTTGTCGTTCTCGAAAATGAACTCGACACCCCTGCGTTCGGCATTCACCTGAATGAAGGCGTTGAACTCGTTGCCGGATTTGGCGATCATGCCCTCTACATAGACCTTCTTGCCTTCACGCAGGTCATTCTGCTCCTGCTCTGTCAGTTCCACTCCCTTGATTTCCCTCGGGATGAAAGCATTCTCCGCTTTCATGGCGACCACCTCGTTGGTCAGCTTGTCGATGCTGATGAAGGATGGGATATATTCCCCGTTGCGTCCTTTCAGTTCCACGACACGCCCCATGTTGCCCGTTTCGAGCAGGTTCTTCTTGTCCTCGTCGGAGAAGATGTGTCCGAAGTACGGTCGGTCAAGGTCGGGTTTCTGCCGGATACCGTGGATGCCGAGCACCACTTCGCCCGCCATGGACTGCTGGAAGGACAGACGTGCGTCCGTTCTCAGTACGGCCGAGCCGAAGTTCATGCTTATGGGCACGACCTGGTTGGTCTTGTAGCCCTTGAGCATCTGTTCGAGCAGTCCGCGTTCCTGGAGGTATTCACGGGAGATTCCGAAATTCTTGAGCTGTTCCCAGTTGATCATGGACTCGTTGTAACGGTACTGGGGGGACTGGTTCTGCGGCTGGCTGTCAGCTGCGGCAGCCTGCTGCTGGGTTTCATTTTTCTTTGCCATTTCTTCTTGGTTTTTGGGGTTGATACTTTGGTTTTCCTTGTTGCGCGGAACAATCTCGTACTGCTTGAGAAATTCCTCCACGGCTTTTGTCTTTTTTCCTGCGGCGATGTCCTCGATGGCCTGCTGTACGGCAGGGTCGTCCAGCCTGTCTTCCTTGACGGAGAGGATTCCGAAGCGTGTCGGGTCTTTCAGCTGGCTCCAGAAGTTCTTGATGAAGTTCTCGAAGGCGTCTGCATAGCGGTCAATCTTCAGGAAGGAGTTCCGGTTCTGCCTGTCGGCGGCTACCGTGTTGAATTTTCCGTCCTGTCCGATTTGCGACACCGCTTCCAGAATCAGTTCCATCTTGTCAAGGATGAACACGATGTCACTCATCTGCTCGTTTTCGGAGACCTGCGGTTTCGGGGGTTCTTCCCTTGCATTTTTCTTTGCCATAATTTTTGATTTTTAGTGTTGATAACTCATGTTGTCACCGCAAATATATAGGAGAAAAATTGATAAATAATTGATTTGCAATATGTTAGGACACACATTACACCATGTGTCATCACATTACACCGCAGGCTGGAGAAAACGGAGCGAAAAAGCGTGGGAAAACGGCAGGAAAAGGAGAAAAAACAAGGGACGAGAAAGAAAAGGGAAAAGACGGGAACAGGCTGGAAAGACAAGGGCATGGCGGTACGCACTGCCGAACGGAAGAAAAGGAAAAACTGTAATTATGCGATCAGGCTAAGCCTGACGGCGAAAAGTGTTGCCGAGGAAATGGGGATCAGCCGCCAGCAGCTTTGCAACATCGAGCAGTCGGAAACCGCCCCCGTGGTGGTGAAATACATCGCTTTTCTAAGGAGCAAAGGGGTGGATCTGAACGCTCTG
>NZ_JAMOKT010000112.1:0-10455 GCF_023656795.1 Parabacteroides caeci | reverse complement strand
TCTGACAACAAATGTAGACAGCGACCTGTTACACGAGGATCTGTCACTTCTGAAAAATAATTAGAGGTATTCATTTTGCAATGATAAACTTTTTAGAGGAATTTTGGTGCGGTCGCCCTGGTTAGAAAAACAGTGTAAGCTTTGTTTTTTCTACTTAGGACGTTTGATGTGCTGAAATGTACTAATTCAGATATATATACGTTTTCTTTATAATCGGTAAATGAAAACATGATGAATTTTACCTATCTTTGCAGATAAGCACTCTCTTGTGTATATTAATAAAGAAATATAATGATAACAGGCGAAATAAAAAACCGTGTGGACCAGATATGGGATGCATTCTGGACAGGTGGTATCACAAACTCTATTACAATTTTGGAACAAATGACCTATTTGTTCTTTATGAAGATGTTGGATGATGCACAGATTAAAAAAGAAGCAATAGCAAATACATTTAAGTATCATGTTGCTCCAGAGAAGCTTATATTTAAGGATGGAAACTGGCATAATCCGGAAAGTGATAAGGATATCCCTTATAAATCGTTGCGTTGGTCTGTTTTTAAGAATATGGACACTGTTCGTATGTTCAATACCGTTCGTAACGATGTTTTCGTTTTTATCAAAAATATAGGTGTTGGGCAGGACTCAGCTTATAGCCGCTTTATGAAGAGTGCTATTTTCCTAATTCCTAATGAACGGACTTTAGCTAAGGTTGTCGATGGTATCAACAATTTGGATATGAACAACCGCGATACGATGGGAGATGTGTATGAGTATATCTTAGGTAAAATGGCGGCAAGTGGGACCAACGGACAGTTTCGTACACCACGGCATATCATCCAGATGATGGTGGAATTAATGAAGCCGACTGTAAGAGATATCATTTGTGACCCGGCAATGGGATCAGCTGGGTTTATTGTGGAAAGTGCAAAATACATTACAGAGCATTGTAAAGATGAATTGTTGAATGAAAATACTGCTGATCATTTTAACAATGAGATGTTCAACGGGTTCGATACCGATCAAACGATGTTGCGTATTGGGGCGATGAATCTGATGTTACATGGAGTTAATAATCCGAATATTCAATGGCGTGACTCGTTATCGTCTGATAATACGGATGAGAATTTATATACGCTTTGCTTGGCAAATCCTCCGTTTACCGGTAGCCTTGACAATGATTCGGTAAGTAAAAGCCTGTTGGCGATTACTAATACAAAGAAGACTGAGCTGTTGTTTGTCGCTTTGTTTTTACGTATGTTGATAGTGGGCGGACGTTGTGCTTCGATCGTTCCTGATGGTGTGTTGTTTGGTAATAGTAAAGGACATAAGTCTATTCGTAAGGAATTGGTAGATAAGCATCGATTACAGGCTGTAATCTCTATGCCGGCAGGTGTTTTTCAACCTTATTCCGGGGTAAGTACGGCTATTCTGATCTTTACAAAAACAAATGTAGGAGGTACGGATAAAGTTTGGTTTTACGATATGAAAGCCGATGGTTTTACCCTCGATCAAAAACGTACTGAATGTGAAGGTAGCGATATTCCGGATGTGATAAAGAGATTCCATAACCTTGCAGGAGAAGAATCCCGTACTCGTAAAGACCAGTCTTTCTTTGTTCCTGTAGATGATATACGTGCCAATGATTATGATCTTTCGATCAATAAGTACAAAGAAGTGGAACGGGAAAAAGTAGAGTATGAAAAACCGGAGGTGATTCTTGCACGTATTGAAAGTTTGGAGGAAGAGATTCGGCAGGCGATTGTGGATTTTAGGAAGATGATGGGATGATGAAGGAAGGTTGGGTGTGTAAAAAATTAGGAGAGCTTGGATCTATTGTAACAGGAAATACTCCATCTACTAAAAACAAAGAAAATTATTCTTCTAAAGATTATTGTTTTATAAAGCCAAGTGATATAGAGGTTGATAAAATAGACTATTTATTAGATTCTGAATATTATATTTCAGATTTTGCTTATCAAAAGTTACGAAAATTACCAAAGGGTGCAGTGCTAGTAACTTGTATTGGAACAATAGGTAAAATTGGTGTTTTAGGGAAAAATGCGACGTGTAATCAGCAAATAAATGCAATTATACCAGACCATTCTGTTTTATCTTGGTTTTTAGCTTATGCTATTTTGGGAAATAAACAACAACTTATTAATATAGCTAATGCTCCGGTTGTTCCTATTATCAATAAGACTCAATTTTCTCAGATGACTATTTGGGTTCCTCCTCTTTCTGAGCAAAAAAGAATTGTCACTGAACTCGACAAACTAAATGAGATACTAGTAAAGAAGCGTGAACAACTTAAAGAGTTAGATCGTCTTGGGCAGGCTATTTTTTATGATATGTTTGGAGATTTGTTATATAATGAAAGATATACAAAGGTCGAAAAACTTGGTAATGTTTGTTTATTAAAAGCAGGAAAAGCCATAAAGGCTGATGAGTTAATTTCAACTTGGAAAGAAGGACTATATCCTTGTTATGGAGGAAACGGTATAAGAGGATTTATTAATAAATATTCTCATGTTGGAGATTATCCTATTATAGGTCGTCAAGGTGCATTATGTGGAAATGTTAATTATGCTCAAGGCCAGTTTTATGCTACTGAACATGCAGTTGTTGTTTCGCCTCTTATAGAAATGAATACAGTATGGCTATATTATGTGTTAAATTCTTTAAAATTGAATAAATATGCTCGTGGTGTAGCTCAACCGGGCATATCTGTAAATATTATAAATAATATAACAATGCCTATATTTAATATAAATACTCAAATTCAATTTGCAAAAAGGATTGAGTGTGTAGAATCCCAAAAACAAAAAATAAAACAATCCATAGTCGAAGTTCAACAACTCTTAGACTATACCATGAATAAATATTTTGGATAAAACTTAATCAACCATGAAACAATACAACCGAGTAATGTTAGGAAGAGGCAGCATATATGCTGACGAGTGTAAAGAAGGAGGTTTTATTGGAACTAACTTTCTTCCGGATAATGATTTGTCTGGTCATTTGCCAGAAATAAGAAAATTGTTTAATGAAGAGTATATTCCTATATATCTACAAGAAAATTCAGGAAAAACAAAAGTTTCAGCCAGCCTTTCCTGTGGATTTCTCTGGACTGTGTGCCGTGGACTTGAAATAGGCGATATTGTTTTGACTCCTAATGGCAAAGGTGAATATTATATTGCCGAAATTGTAGGTAATTACTATTATGTGCCGGGAACTAATCTACCTCACCGACGCAGAGTTCAATGGTATGATAAAACCATTCAAAGAAGTGAAATGAGTGAAGGTTTGCAGCATTCGACCGGTTCTATCGGTACATGTTGCGATATTACAAAATATCAACAAGAAATAGAAACATTCTTGACAAGAACAGCTCCTCCTACTGTATATTGTAATGATGAGGAGGTTGAAGACCCAACAGTCTTTGCTCTGGAAAAACATTTGGAAGATTTTCTCGTAAAAAATTGGAAACATACTGATATTGGGAAAAAATATGATATATTTGAGGATAATGGTGAAATAGTAGGGGAACAATATCCTAGCGATACTGGTCCTATTGATATACTGGCAGTCAGCAAGGATAAAAAGACCTTGTTGGTCATAGAGCTAAAAAGAGGGCGAACATCCGATGTCGTTGTCGGGCAAATTCATCGATACATGGGGTATGTCAAAGAAGAATTAGCGGAACCCAATCAAGAGGTAAAAGGTATTATTATCGGATTGGAGGCAGATACCCGGTTGAAGAGAGCTCTTTCGGTATGTACTAATATTGAGTTCTATCGGTATCAGATAGATTTCAAACTTTTTAAAGGCGTGTGAATTTATAAATCAACATAACTAGTGTTATGATA
This sequence comes from Parabacteroides caeci, assembly GCF_023656795.1. NCBI lineage: Bacteria > Pseudomonadati > Bacteroidota > Bacteroidia > Bacteroidales > Tannerellaceae > Parabacteroides > Parabacteroides caeci. Next base: position 6,586 of record NZ_JAMOKT010000112.1, on the reverse strand, counting down.
CAAGCAAAAAACTTTGATTACCTGAAAGGAAATTCGGACTTTGCAGATTTGTATGCATATTGCAATGAGGCAGAAGTTAACCAGATTATAGATCCGGAGAAGTCGGCTATCAATAGTCGCCGAGCTTTAGAGTATATTGTAAGAGCTATTTATTTGTTTAGGGGGATGGAAATACCGGAACGGTCTTCACTTTTCCAGTTGGTAAATGCTGAGTCGTTTAAGAATTTTATTCAGAGTGATGATTTGTTGAAACGCTTGCACTATATCCGTAAAGCTGGTAATAATTCAGCACATTTGGGAAAAGTAGCAAAGAAAGAATCTTTTTTCTCTTTGCTGAATTTGTATGTTTTTGTCGGTTCCGTATTAGTAAAGCTGAAAGTAATAGATGATTATCCGACTTTTGACCGTAATTTGATTCCAGGACAGGTTGAAGTTCATATAGCTCCCAAAGAAAATATGGAGCCGACCAATGCTTTGGTAGAGAAATATGAGGGTAAGTTAGAAACGGCCTTGGTTACGAAAGCTGTTACAGGTATTTCGGAAGCGGAAACCCGAAAGTATTTTATTGATCAAATGTTACGTGAGGCAGGTTGGGATATTTTGGATACAAAAGGAACCATTATGCCAGCAAAAGCTTGTATCGAAATACAATTGGCAGGAATGCCGAATCATAAGGAAACAGGTTTTGCCGATTACGTCTTGTTTGGTGCCAATGGAAAGCCTTTAGCGGTCATAGAGGCTAAACGTACCAGTGTGGATGCCGCCAAAGGAAAACATCAGGCAGAATTGTATGCCAAATGCCTGGAAGCCCAATACGGCGTGATGCCTGTTATTTATTATACAAACGGTTTTAAAACCTTTGTGATAGATGGGTTAGGTTATCCCTCACGTCCTGTATATGGTTATCATACACAAGCTGATTTGGAGCTGATCATTCAGAAACGAGAGAGAGCGGATATTACCGATTTGCGTATTCGTGACGAGATAACAGACCGCGAATATCAAAAACGTGGAATTAAAGCAGTTTGTGAATATTTCAATAAAAAACACCGTCGTGCCTTATTGGTTATGGCAACAGGTACAGGGAAGACGCGCGTTGCTATTTCTTTGGTTGAATTATTAATGCGCAACAGCTGGGTGAAAAATGTTTTGTTTCTGGCCGATCGTACCGCTTTGGTAAAACAAGCATATAAGAATTTTACAAAATTATTACCAGGAACCTTTTGTGTCTTGTCGGATGATAATAAACCGGATTTGACAGCGCGTGTTATGTTCAGCACTTATCAAACGATGATTAATTATATAGATCGTGATATGAAAGACTTTTCTGTGGGTCGTTTTGATCTGATTATTGTTGATGAGGCGCATCGTTCTATTTTTGGAAAATATGGGGATATATTTGATTATTTTGACTCTTTACTGGTTGGATTGACGGCTACGCCACGTAGTGAGGTGGATAGAAGTACTTATCAGTTATTCGAACAGGAACAGGGAGAACCCAATTTTGCTTATGAACTGGAGGAAGCTGTTGCAGAAAAGTATCTGGTTCCTTATAAAGGAATTATCCGCCATTCTGCTCATATTAATAATGGAATTAAATATGATAATTTGAGCAAAGAGGAGAAAGAACAGCTTGAAAAAGTGTGGGAATATGAAAAAGCTCAAAGAAATATTGATCCTGATGAGGATTATCATCGCGATATAGAAAAGGATGAAATATTTAAGTTCCTCTTTAATGAAGATACTGTAGATAAAGTGTTGCAGGATCTGATGGAAAACGGGTTGCGGGTTCAAAGCGGTGAACGGATCGGAAAAACAATCATTTTTGCCTATAATCATAAACATGCTGTATTGATTGTAGAACGGTTTGAAAAGCTTTATCCTGAATGTGGTCCGAGCTTTTGTCAATTGATTGATAACTCGGTGACGTATGCAGGAAATCTGATTGATCAGTTTGAGGTGAGAGATAATTTGCCACAAATAGCTGTCTCTGTTGATATGCTCGACACAGGAGTTGATGTGCCGGATATTTTGAATTTGGTCTTTTTCAAAGTGATTAAATCAAAGATCAAATTTATGCAGATGATAGGTAGAGGTACTCGTTTATCTGAAAATATATTTGGACCCGGAAAGAATAAGGAATGTTTTTACATATTTGATTATTGTAATAATTTTGAGTTCTTCAATGACAATCCTCAAGGGGTAGAGGCAAAGCTTGTTCAGTCATTGACTGAGCGTCTGTTTTGTCTTCGCACGGATATATCTGTGTTTTTACAGCATAGCCGCTATCAGGAAGATCCTTTTGCTAAAAACTTTCATGATGAATTGAAGACTCTGTTGCATAGTCAGGTGGCCATGCTGAATGACTCACGAATTGGAGTTCGGAAGCACTGGGATTTAGTTTGTAAATACCGAAAACCAGAAAACTGGGTTTTTATTTCTGAGACAGATGCGCTACAGATAAAAAATAGTCTATCTCCGTTATTGATTCAAAAAATGGAGAATGAAGAAGCCAAGCAGTTCGATTTACTTGTTCTTTATATAGAATTATCCTTGTTGGATGCGGATATTAATGCTGTGAAAAGCAAGAAAAAAGTAATTGAAATAGCCCGAGATCTTCAAAAAGCGACTTCCATTCCTTTGGTTATGGCAAAGATAGAGACTGTAAAGGAAGTCCTAAGCTCTCATTTCTGGGAAAATCTGAATTTAGAAGGTTTGGAACGTGTTCGTAAAGATCTACGTGAACTTATATCATTCTTAAAAGGAAATAGTAAGGATACTTTTACTATAGATATAGAAGATGTTTTTACCGATGGAGGAGAAGCTCCGGGGATAGTTACGACTACGACTTATAAACAGCGTGTTGTGGATTATTTAGCTGGTAATAAGGATAATGAAGTATTGCAAAAGATATTTAATGTAGAGCCATTATCTCAAGCTGACATTCGTGATTTGGAACGTATATTATGGCAACAGTTGGGAACCAAAGAGGAATATTCAAAATATGCTCAGAATATGATTTATGGTGGTAATGTTGCTGCTTTTATCCGTTCTATAATTGGAGTGGATCGGAATATTGCTATTCAAAAATTCACAAAATTAATATCTGAAAGTAATCTGAATTCCATGCAGGAGGAATATTTGAAGACAATTTTAAATTATGTATGTGAAAATGGGGACATAACGACCTCGATATTCGGAAATGATCCATTTGTGAATTTTAAATGGCAGGATGCATTTGGTGATAAAATTAGTGACCTTACTCAATATGTGGAGAATTTGCATAAGGTGATAACAGCTTAAAGTAAACGAGGCATTATTATAGATTACCCTACGCCGAATTTTTGTATCTTTGTCCGGCATATTAAAGCATAAAAGGCAGTATGATCAGTTATTTACAGATAGACGGACTTACCAAGAGCTTCGGCGATTTGGTTCTTTTTGAAGATATTACGTTTGGAATTGCACAGGGGCAGAAAGTGGGCCTTATCGCAAAGAACGGTACAGGTAAAACAACATTACTGAATATCATTGCCGGGAAGGAGGATTATGATAGTGGGGCGGTTGTGTTTCGTAACGACCTGCGTGTCGGTTATCTGGAGCAGACACCGGTTTATCCCGAAGGATTAACTGTTCTTCAGGCTTGTTTCTATTCTCCGAATGAGACGGTTCGACTGATCGCTGAGTATGAAGAAGCTATGGCCAGTGACGATCACACTAACTTGCAGGATATCCTGATACGTATGGATAATCTGAAAGCTTGGGACTATGAACAACGGGCCAAGCAAATCCTTTCGCAGTTGAAGATTACGAATTTCGATCAGAAGGTGGAACATCTGTCCGGCGGACAGTTGAAACGTGTAGCGCTAGCCAATGTCCTGATCACTGATCCTGAACTGATCATCCTCGATGAGCCGACCAACCACCTCGACCTGGAAATGACCGAATGGCTGGAAGGATACCTGAGCCGTGCCAATATCAGTATTCTGATGGTGACGCATGATCGTTATTTCCTGGATCGGGTTTGTAGTGAGATTATCGAAATAGATCGTCAGCAAATCTATCAGTATAAAGGTAATTACAGCTACTATCTGGAAAAACGTCAGGAACGTATGGAGACGATGAATACGGAAGTGGAACGAGCCAACAACCTGTTACGTAAGGAACTGGAATGGATGCGCCGGCAGCCGCAAGCCCGTGGAACGAAGGCTAAATATCGTATCGATGCTTTTTATGAACTGGAGAAGAAAGCTAAACAACAACGTGATAACGGAAATGTGAATCTGGATGTGAAAGCTTCCTATATTGGATCGAAGATATTTGAAGCGGAGCATGTGACGAAAAGCTTTGGTAATATTAAAATCGTAGAAGATTTCAATTATATTTTTGCCCGTTTCGAGAAGATGGGTATTGTCGGTAACAATGGTACCGGGAAGTCTACCTTCATTAAAATGCTGATGGGGGAAGTGGAACCGGACAGCGGACGCTTCGATGTGGGCGAAACTGTTCGTTTCGGCTATTACAGTCAGGATGGCTTGAAGTTTGACGAACAAATGAAAGTGATCGATGTCGTACAGGATATAGCCGAATATGTAGACTTGGGCGACGGAAAGAAACTGGGTGTTTCTCAGTTCCTGAATTATTTCCTGTTTACTCCCGAAAAACAACATAGCTATGTTTATAAACTGAGTGGGGGAGAGAAGCGCCGTCTTTATCTGTGTACAGTCCTGATGCGTAACCCGAACTTCCTTGTACTGGATGAGCCGACCAACGACCTGGATATCGTAACGCTGAATGTGCTGGAAGAATATCTGCGTAACTTTAAAGGTTGCGTGATCGTTGTTTCCCACGACCGCTACTTTATGGATAAGGTTGTCGACCATCTACTGGTATTCCGTGGTAATGCCGACCTAAAAGATTTCCCCGGCAACTATACTCAATACCGTGAGTGGAAAGAGGTACAGGATCAGTTGGAGAAGGAAGCTGAAGCTGCCCGTCGGCCCAAACAAGCTCCTGCTCCTGAAAAGAACAACCGCCCTCAGAATGAACAGAAAAAGAAACTATCTTTCAAGGAACGGAAGGAGTTTGAGGCGCTGGAAGAAGAAATACCTGCGCTTGAAGCTGAAAAAGCTGAACTTGAAGCGGCTATGAGCAGCGGAACATTGAGCAACGATGAGTTGATGGCAAAGTCGGAACGCATTGCAAAAGTGATTGAAGAAATTGATGAAAAGACAATGCGCTGGCTGGAGTTAAGTGAGCTGGCTTAAAGATATGAACGAAACGAAACCTGTGCTTTGGAACCGGAATTTCATCCAGTGTTGTATTTCTTATTTCCTGATGAATTTTTCTTTTTACATGCTGATGCCGACTATGCCGGTTTATTTGGTGGAGGTATTGAAGATTAATCCGTCGGAAGTGGGGGTGGCATTATCCAGTTATTCGATAGGGTTGCTGTGTGTCCGTCCTTTTTCCGGATACTTGGTGGATTGTTTTTCACGCAAACCGTTATATCTCTTTGCCTTTACGGTTTTTGCCTGTATGTTTGCCGGTTATTTGTTTGCAACGACGGTCCTGACGATTATGGCTGTCCGTTTCATTCAGGGTGGCTTTATGGGGATGACTTCCGTTTCCGGTAATACCATTGCGATAGATGTGATTCCTTCCAGGCGAAGAGGCGAAGGAATGGGGTTTTATGGCTTGACGATTAATCTGGCGATGTCGCTTGCTCCGTTGGTGGCGGTCGCTGTTTATGATAGGTATGGTTTTCATCCGCTGGTGCTGGTTGGTCTGGCGATAGCGTTGGTCGGTGTCGGCTCTGTCTGCCTGATTCGTTATCCGAAACGGGAGAAGGTGGAAAGGCCTCCTTTTTCGCTGGATCGTTTTATTCTGGTGAAAGCGTTGCCGACGGCATTGGCTTATTTGCTGAGTGCAATACCTTATGGGATGGTTGTTTCTTTCGTCGTGCTGTACGGAAAAGAAATTAATGTGTCGAATCCCGGTTATTTCTTTATTTTTATGGCGATAGGGGTTGGTACGGCAAGGCTTATCTCCGGGCGGTTGGTCGATCACGGGAAGATACATCTGGTATCGATTAGTGCGTTGGTGTTTCTGACACTTTCGTTTGCTGTATTTGCTTTGTTTCATAATGAAATTGTCTTTTTTGCTTCTGCGCTGGCGATAGGCATTGGATTCGGTGTTTGTGTTCCGGCTATCCAGTGTCTTTTCGTAAATGTCGCTCCGCATCATTTGCGTGGAACGGCAACTTCCACTTATCTGACTTCTTTTGATTTCGGAGTGGGAATCGGAATGCTGGCAGCCGGCTTTATCGCTTCGCATGCTGATTTGGCAACAGCCTATCTGGTAGGTGCCGGATGCTGCCTGGTGTCGCTCCTGGTTTATTTGCGGTGGGTGAGGCCGTCGTATGAGAAATATAAATTGGTCGATTGAATTTAATACTTGCCTGCACTAGTGTCCCGTTAAAATCGGGACGAGTTATTAATTAATCAAATAATCCCGGAATAAGGGGATTAAATTGTTCTTTGACATCATTGAAATTAGTCTTATTAAACAGCTCTTGTAAATGCGT
>NZ_JAMOKT010000111.1:0-10714 GCF_023656795.1 Parabacteroides caeci | reverse complement strand
ACTGTAATATTCGCGTAGCACAGATAACTTGAATGTCTCGCTGTGCTTTCTTCTGGACTTTTTTTCTTGCATTTTTATTCTTTTTTTGTCCAAAAAGTTGTCAAGCTATTTCAGGACAAGACAGAAAATTATATACAGGACGGTATCTGAATAGAAGCCGAACCCTTATAAATAAATCTATATAGCTATTATATGGAATTATTTTACTTTAATATGGTCGAACCCTTCGCCATACACACCGATGACGGCACTCTGAGAGACAAATGCTTCCGGGTCTATATCTTTAATCAAGCGGAAAATAGTTGTCGACTCACGCTTCTTGGCCAATACGAACATCATCTTCACTCCCAATCCGGTATACATTCCGGTCCCGTCTATCACCGTCACACCGCGGTGGAGATCTTTATTGATACGGCGTCCTATTTCTTCATGTTTCTTGGAAATAATAAAGAACTGTACGGACTGGCGGGCACTGTTTACCACTTGATCAAGCACAAAACTGGATATATAAAGCGTAGCAAAACCATAAACGACCTTTTCCCAATCATGCAGTACAAAATAACTGGAAGATATGATAATCATATCCGTCATCAGAATGACGCGTCCTAAAGTGATATCCCTGTATTTATTTATAATAGCAGCGATGATATCCGTTCCTCCCGAACTGCCGTTGGCCGAAAAAGCGATACCAATACCGCTTCCGCAGAAAGAGGCACCGATTACACAAGCCATAAACGGTTGATCTTGCAACAAATGCAGATTAGATGTAGCACCCTGAATAATGGGAAGGATAGTGGTCATCACTATTACAGCAAAAATAGTTTTCACACTGAACTTCCATCCCAAAACAATAAGAGAAGCGATCAGCAACCCGCCGTTAATTGCAAAGTATGTATACTGCACATTTATTCCGGTCGCCCAATACACGATAGAGGCGATACCAGGTACCCCTCCGGTAGTAATGTCATTGGGCAAAAGGAAGACGGTCCACCCAATAGCATAGAAAAGCATGCCAAGAGCGATCATTAAATAATCGTGCATCTCTCTCAGCATTAACTGCCTTGAGGTAATTGATAATGTTGGTTTCATTTTAAATGTTTATTATATATCCATATTATAAAGATCACCTATCTGCCAAAAAAATTGCAGCCCCGCAAAAACGAAGCTGCAAAATTAATGAAGATTAAATCAATTTAGTGGTATGATTTCGATGAATTTACAAAAACATATTGTTAAATTTCAAATACAACAGGACAACGGCATCAATAACTCCATTTATCCTGCCATTCGATAATCGGCTGATCCCCTTCAAAACGGATCGGAAGCCAAATGTAACGCCCGTCGATTGCATTCTCGGGCGTCCAGCGGTCACCCATATAAATGAACTGTCCAGGCTTACCGGGAGTCGGCAGTACATAGGTACTCTGGGAATGGAAAGAAAGGTCGGAATCTTCACCGACAAACGGATTCTCCAATTCTTCCCAAGGTCCCCAAATAGAAGGTGCAACAGCCGAACGACCGGCATTTGGGGCCCAGCCCGTACAACCGGACATGATCAAATAATATTTTCCGTCGCGCTTGAACATCGCCGGTGCTTCCATGAAACGTCCGGGGAAAAAGCGGGCATACGTGTCGGAATAATTGGTATAATCGTCCGTCAACAGGGAGATATGCAATGTGCTGTTCTCTTCTGAAGAATAAATATGATAAGCCTTGCCATCGTCATCAACAAAAAGGTTCATATCACGTGCCATCTGTCCGCCTTCCATGTCACGGCCCAGCAGATTCAGACTGTCCGGATGAGCCGGTAAACTTCCGCCTGTGAATTTACTCCTGTCAGATTCAGGAACTCTCTGTTTATGAATATCCTGTACATTTGTCGGCCAGGAACCGGCATTCGGACGCACGGCACGAAGAAATTTATAAGGACCTGCCACCTTCTCGCTTACGGCAATACCGCTGAGCGCACCGGAATATCCTGCCCCTTTAGGCTCCAGGTGGAACCACATCACATAGTTGTTATTCTTTTTATTATAAATTACTTTAGGGCGTTCCAGGATACATCCTTTCGCTATGCTATGTGTAGAATCGTCGGTCACAACCGATAAGGCAACACCTTCGTCTTTCCAGTTATATAAATCTTTGGAAGAGTAACAGTGAACTCCCACCAGCGCATTATTTCCGGCAGTTCCTTCCGTCTTATGCTCGCCAAACCAATAATAAGTATCGCCGTCATGCAGGATTCCTCCGCCATGCGCATTGATATGCACGCCATTATTGTCCGGCCATAGTTCGCCCGGGGTAAATGCACCGCCAGCCTGTTCCGAGCCGGACTTTCCTTTACATCCTGCAAAAGCAACAGCAAACAACAGGAAACAGAGTTGTATAATTCTTGTCTTCTTCATATGGCTAGACATCACAAATACGAATACATTTCTCCAGGGAAGCTATCTTATCCTGCTGACGGGGAACAAACTCCTGCCCTACAAATCCTTTATACCCGGTTTCTACCAACGCTTTCATAATTGCCGGGTAATAAAGTTCCTGGGTTTCGTCAATTTCCGCACGTCCGGGATTACCGCCTGTATGGATATGAGAGAAGTATTCATGATACTTTTGGATATTTTCAATGATATTTCCTTCCATGATCTGCATATGATAAATATCATACAAAAGCTTAAAGTTTGGCGATCCGACACGACGACATAATTCTACCCCCCAAACAGTATGGTCGCATTGATAATCTTTATGGCCTACACTGTTCAACAGTTCCATCGTCAGGACCACATTATGTTTTTCCGCCAGCGGCATCAGACGTTTCAATCCTTTCTCACAGTTTTCCCATCCCTGAAGATCAGTCAGCCCATTCCGCTTTCCGGAGAAGCAGATCAAATTCGTCAATCCGGCTGCTGCCACTTGGGGAATTACCGCTTCATAACTGGCAACCAGTTCGTCGTGCAATTTAGGATCGTTAAATCCACGATCGATACCCAAACCGGCCCCTTGGCACATAGCAACAGTCAGGCCGTGTTTTTGTACAACCGGCCAGTCTTTCGGGTCGAGCAATTCGATCGATTCGATTCCTATATTTTTACATATCCCACAAAATTCTTCCAATGGATAGTCACCAAAACACCATTTACTAACGGAATGGCGTACATTACCCTTCAGCGGTTCCTTTGTTTCTGCTTTTTTCTTTTTAGCGGGATTTGCTGCTTCCAAGCCTGATACGGCAAGTGCTGCCCCGCCTACTAATGCGGTCTTAATGGCTGTTCTTCTTGAGATGTTTTCCATGTTATTCAGAATTGATAATTAATTAGATGGTACAAATATAAAGAAAAGAATCTATTTCAGTATCTTGTCTATCCACGGCAACACCCATTCCTCCTTAAAATAATGATTCTCCGGATCAACGTTTACCAAGTTGAAATAGGTATCCCTATCAATACCTTCAGGTACTTTTTCTATTTGTTTTCGGTCTTTTGGGTCAGCAAATTTCTTATAATGATAATATGTAAAGTAATCCGGTTTGCCTGAAATCTCATAGGCTTTCCGGATCAAGTCAAAATCACGGTCGAGTCCTCCTTCAGTACAAATAACCGGACGGGGGGCCAGGGCGGCAACCAGATCGGGAAAGTCAAACTGAGTTAAAAAACCGGGAATTAAATGTTCAATAGAATTAGGAAAAGGACGGATACCTTTAGGATCAGGCTTTGTCATGACAAGAATCCTTTCTAGCGTACGACACAAAAAATCATTATAAACAAAAGCATAAATAGAAGGATCCAAAGTTCCCAAAACCATCAAAGGTTCAGTTCCCAAAGAGAAACCAGAGACAATAAGCCGATCTTTATTCACAAAGTCCAGCTCTTTCATCCAACTCAGGATATTCCAATCCTGATAAGCGCTAAGTCCCAGATAACTCCATCCCATTTCCAATAAAATTCGGGATGTATTCAAATAGTCAAAATGACCGTTGTCCGAGAGTTCGGCACATGAGGGATTATCCACTGCAACTGCTACCAGGCCTCTTTTTACATAATGTAAAGCCATGGCATTCTTTTTTACCGATTCAGCTGGGAATGAAATCAAATCATAATCCCCCTCATTCTCTCCGGCCAAACCTTCTTTACTACCACCAAATCCAGGAATACAAAGTACGGCAGGAGCTTTATGGCCGGGATCGACACCATCCGGAATTAACACCAAATAAGGAACAACACTGCCCGGCAACGGATAAGATTCCCATTTCTCAACCCGGTAACCATCCCGCCTGACTGTTTTTATACGAACCGGAGCAGGCAAATCCGCTATCTCCGGAAAACGCATCAATTCTTTCATAGCAGCACGCAGGCCGGATTGCCACTCCTTAAACTCTACCGGTGTAAACAACGGATCAAAAGCATAAGTCGGCTTCATCCGTTTCAGCATATACTGAACAGTCCCTCTTGAACTCTGAAAACGCCCGTCCTGACGATCGGTGGTTATTTGAGCTTGTCCTACGACCGGTATAATAAACAACAAGGCAAAGAATAGATTTATAAGTTTATTCATGATGATTATTAGTTTAGATTGTTAACTGATCTACTTTGAGAATACAAAGTACGCTTTTTTAAAGTTTGGCAACAAAACAATATGCCAGTTTAACTTTTTTCGGAATCTTTTACACGAAATGAAAATTTGTTATTATCAAACACAAAAAAGCTCCGATACCCCCTAAAGGATATCGAAGCCTTTTTACGTCAAGAGTTTTTAATGTACCAAATCGAAATCAGTCATCAAACCATAATCCATCATCTGATATTCACTACCTGGAATCTGCTTGTCTATGTTTTTCCAATGCCACGGAGAAGCCAGGCCCGGGGCCGGATGACGATAATGCGGACCTAACAGGTTCTTATGGCTACCGATCACCCGGACATCTACTTTATTTTTACCCTCTTTCAGATAAGGGGTTATATCCAGACGATACGGATCATAAGCGATTATTCCGGCTTTCTGATCATTCACATAAACTTCAGCCAAAGTACCTTTCCAGTCATTCAACTGAACGGCATACGGGGTTGAAAGAGATTTCACCTCATATTCTTTGGAATAGCTTACTCCCCAGGAATAGAACGGTTGTTTCTGCGCCTTCCAGCTACCTAACGTAAGATTTTCAACCGGAGCACTAATGCTCCATCCTGTTTGTTCAGGAATAACAGCAAAATCACCCACTATATAAACCGGCTCTATCTCTGCAAAAATACTCATCGGACTCACACTCAGTTCTACGGTATTTATTCCTATTGTCACCTGGCCGCCTATCGAATAAACACCGAAGGAGCGGTCCAGCCACCATTCTTCCGGTATCGGTTTCACCTGTTCGCCGTTGATTTTAACAGTAAACAATTCAGGACGTTCCGCTACCAGTTTCATGTTTGAATAATCGAACTTGTCATTTACTTTAAAGTGGTAAGTCGTTGTGAAACCTCCGGTTTTAAACGTATCCCGATCTAAAATATTCCGTTTATACTGTACCGAAGTATTCCAGGGATTACCATTCACAAAACCATATTCGCGGAAAGCGATATCGGCAGCCTGTGCAAAATAGACATTCTTTGTTGTTTTCCCGTTTACACTCACATCACAGAAATCGACATTCAATGCATTATCCTTCAAACGGGTAACCTGAACCGGACTAATAGCCTGAACCGGGGTAGAGCCGGCAACAGCCGGTATTTCCGGATAAGATTTCAATGAACCTTTCGAACTATATAACAACAAACTTCCGGCCGGTTCCAAATGGAACTTCATTGTCAATTTGCCATCCGCCTTTGTCGATGGATACGTATAAATATTTCCACTCATGGCATCCATTTGCACAGCCGATTTCCCGTTAACGGTAACCGTACCGTCTACTGCCTCATCCATGGAAGAATTAACCAGGAACAATAATTCCCCGTCGGTAAACTGACGGCGTTGGTGGTATAAGTTACCTCCACTAAATGAGAACCGGCAGTCTGCATTCGAAAATGTGTCCCGGATAACTTCGTTCGTCAACCGGGGAACAGACGTTACAGACTGACCGCCAAGCAGAGTCTTCCAGGCAGCATTTTCTGCTCCGTCAACCAGCGTCGGAGAAGAAAAAGTTATCACACGGCCACCTTGTTGTACAAAATTCTGTAATAAATCAAATGTCGGCTTGTTCAATGTCTCCATCATCGGAGGCAATACAACGGTCGTATAAGCGACCTTACCTACAACGAACTTGCCATCGGCAACAGCCCCATGATCTTTTATGATATTCTCAGAACCAAGGTCATATTCTACCTGCCCTTTTTCCAAAGTCGTTATAAAGTCCTGGAAAGCCTGGCCTACTTCCATCAGTTTCGGGCTGCTCTTGGTATGTGAATAATAACTCCCTAAGGTTGCATTCGGCTCTATGATCAATATATCATTTTGCTGGACACCTTTACTCATCAACAGTGACAGACGGGCAAAATAATCATTCTGCGACTTATAATCGGCCCACCAGGGTGAATGATAAGTAAATACCGGCGGATAGTCGTATTTACGGGCACCGGTCAGTGTCATATGTGCCAGATGCTGGTTCATAAAGTTCACACCCAGGACATATTCCCAATCACCAAGCCGTTTGAAATCCTTGAAAGTTTCATCCCAGCCTCCGCCACCATATGTTTCACTCAATGTACGGGAATATCCCATCTGGTTAGCCACACTACGCAGCTCTTTTACCGAACGGACATTACCAAACTGTGCGACAGGGCTTTTCTCATCAAACTGGTTGAACAGCATATCAATCGCCGGCATCTGATGCCAGGCATACATAGCCATATTATCCGGTCCGTCATTCATGTAAGGCCAACCATGTTCCCAATAATGGCCGGTCCATTCCAGATTGTTTTCCTCACAATACTGGTGGAAAGGCTTTGACCAACGGTCGATAAACAACTGCAACAAAGTCTCCATATAGTTATGGCGTACCTTCTTCCAATCACCTGTTTCTTCCTCCAGCAACGGTAATAACGGTTTCAGGTCATATCCCCACTTCTGCTGAAAGACTTCAAATAAATCCGGCGTCCAACGTAGTCCCCCCGGACTGCTGATATTCGGTTCATCAGAAAAGATACCTTTGATGGATGAGCCGAAGTCTTCTTTGAACTTTTTCTCATATCCGTTCTTCATCGTTACTTCCAGGAACTTTTCCGTCACTCCCGGAACCAACAAGTCCACATACGAATAACCTCCGTACCAGTCAGATTTACCCATATAAGTTTTCTTATACAGATAATATTCGCCTTTAGTTCCTTTATATTTAGCTATTTCCGTCGTAATATCCTTCCAGGTATCACCTTCCTTTCTCAAACACATATAATAAGGCTTCGTATCTTCCGGAAGCAAGTCGACCTTCGTCAATGCCAACCCTTGTCCTTGATTACAGGACTCGGGCATTTCAGCCGGGACGTGACCACCTGCAAATCCGCTCGGATACGAATTTTCATCATATATCCAGACATTTATACCCAGTTCTTTTCCGAATTCGACAGCATGCTTATACAAAGAGAACCATTCATCTCCCAGATATTCTGTAATCATACCCGGACGGGGATGTATAAAAAGTCCTCCGAAGCCAGCATCTTTCAATTCACGCATCGTACGTTCTACCTCCGCTTCGGTAACTTTACTATTCCACACAGCAAGCGGGGCACTTCTGAAATCCGCAGACGGGTCTTTAAATTCCTTTTCTATAGTTGCAAAAGAATCCTTAGTCTGCACATTGTTTCTCTGACAACCGGTCAGACCGAATGACAAGGCACTTCCCGCAATCGCACAGGACAAGTATTTAATTACATTTCGTGTTTTCATATATTAATTGACAATTTAGTTTATAAAAATGATATTTATCGATTCCTTCGTTATCATTTACAAAGTACAAGTAATCCGATAGCGACCGGACGGTATTTCCAAAGCATCCGATTTACCGGAGATTTCATTGTTAACCAAAACTGTTTTTGCCCGAACCGGTAACATAACAGTTGCTTCACATCCGACAGGAATATTCAGTTCCAGGACAAAAGAAGCATCGGTTTTCTCCCATTTCACCTCCAGCAAGCCTAAAGGCGTTTCTTTTGCCGCTTTTACCCATGAAAGTCCTTTAACCAATTGAGGCTGAATAATAACATGTTTATAACCCGGATTCTCTTCATCCGTATTAATTCCTGCCAAAGCCTGATAGAACCAGGAGCCGATGCCATTGTAGCAATTATGAATGTGGCTACGTTCTCCGTTCCAATGCTCCCAGGTGGTAGTCGCACCGTTGTCCAGCATATACAGATAACCCGGATAATCTCTTTTTTTCAACATCCCATAGATAAAGTCAGATTGTTTATTCCTGACAGCCCATTCTGTTATCACAGGAACTCCGACCAAACCAGTTGCCAGATGTCCTTTAAAACGTTCTTCCGTTACGCGATACAAAGTATTCCGCACATCAGGCTGTTTATCGTCCGGCGTCACCCCGACCAACATCGGATATATCAGATCGATCTGGGTACCTGTGGCATAACTTTTCTGCTGAGGATCATAAAAGGTCTTATGGATAAGAGGGTTCAGTTCTTTGTACTTTGTTGCATACACCTGTTTATCCTGTTCCTTACCCAATATGCCGGCAATTTTGCTCATTGTCTGATAGCAAACGGATATAAAACAGTTATTAACCGCATCTACCGACAAAATATTAGTTTGGTCTACCCCGACAGGAGTGGCCCAATCACCCAGATACCAGTTTCTGTATTCCGTATTCGGCCATGTTTTAAGTAAACCGTCCACCGTATATTTATCCACATACTCCAGCCACTTTTTCATATACGGATAATAACGCTCCAACAAACGGGAATCACCATAATTCACATACGTTTGCCAAGATGCCGTGATTATAAACCCACACCAATACGGTCCGCCTCCCGCATTATAGGGATTGGGGGCCGTATGGGGCATACTACCATATTCCCGCATGCAATCGGCCCATGCCTGCATCCAGTTCATATAGAGAGGGGACAGATTATACATTGTCTGGACAGTCTGTGTCGAGGCATTTCCATCTCCACCATAACCCAAGCGTTCAATCTGCGGGCAATCCACCATATAGCCACCCAATGTCAAACAACGGAGCGTATATTGAACCATGTCATGAATCGCATTCAGATCTTCATCCGAACAGCTGAAGGAAGAACTTCCGCTATAATCCGTATGAACCAGGCAGGCTGTTATATCAGACAAAGCCGGAGCTTGGGCGAGATTCGTCAACTTCAAATATCTGTAAGCATGATAATTGAACTTATTAACAAAACGTTCCCCTGCCTCACCGGAGGCTATGTAATAATCTTCATAAAGTCCATCCCTGAACTGTCCATCCCCATCCAGAAAATCACAATAGCTGATCCTTACCTTCTGACCGGAAGACAACATCGGGAATTTAATTTTCGTCCATCCCGTAAAGTTCTTTCCCATGTCGAAAATCCAGGCGGTGTCTCCGGCAGCCTGGCATAAGACCGGATGAAATTCCTGTTGAATCCGATTCAACTCGGCCATCTGGGGTGTCACTTTGTGAGCCGGTATTTCTGCAACTTTCGCTTTCGCCCATTCCAGACGATCCAAAGAAGAAGAGGTTAAGTCAGGAAGCAATCCGGCGGCATTCACGACCTCTCCGCCAAACTGATGCGGCCTCCAGTTTCCCGTCGACACATAACCGCTTTCAGAAGCCATCCAGGAATCATCCGTAACCAAAACCGTGGTCCAACTGCCATTTTCCCGGCATTCCAATTGGGCACGTACAAACGGACCGCCTTCCACCACGCCCGGCAATCCGTCCCGATACCAGCCCTTGCCCAGCCAGATGACGATCTCATTACTGCCCTTCTGCAAAAATGGTGTAATATCATAAGTCACAATCAGGGAACGTTTATCAAACTGGGAAACGGCCGGTGTCAATACCGCATCACTTACCGGTTTCCCTTTCACATAAACTTCGTGATACCCCAGTGAATTGACATGAAACAACATCTTTTCTCCAATAACATTGCTTTGGAACGTTTTCCGCAATAAGGGAGACTCCATCTTATCCCCATCCTGGTCCATACCGATATACCGGGCGCTCCAATCTTCCGGATTCAGCAATCCTATTCCAAAACAGGCCGGTTCACTCCATGCCGTAACATTTCCTTCTCCATCCCAAACACGAACTTTCCAATAAGAAAACGATTTGGATTTCAATGCATTCCCCTGATACAAAATCCAATTGGAGGCCTCCGAATCTATCTTCCCCGAATCCCACAGGTCTGCTTTATCTTCCAATAAATACTTTTTATCGGAAGCAACCAATATCTGATAAGCAGTTTGCCGGGCTCCCTGATCTTTCGAACTTAAAACCCAACTGAAATGAGGAGAAACATTATCGATCCCTAACGGGTCATTTAGCTTCTCACACTGCAAGCAGGTAATCTCCAACGATGAGCGGGAGCCACAGGATACGGCCATCAGAGAAAAACACACAAACAACAGTCGTAAATAAATACCTTTCATATCCATAATTTTCCATTTAAAATCCAAACAAAGTTGGATAATTCATTATTAATTAACTTTTATAATTTATCTTTGTATCAGGATGTTAAGAGGAAGTAGGCTCTGCTGAGGAGCAACCTACCAGCAATAA